>NZ_BAABJJ010000029.1:0-200455 GCF_039543245.1 Algibacter agarivorans | reverse complement strand
TAGAAATGTATAATCAAAATGTAGCAGCTTAAATCTCGCAATTAATTGTCCACTTTTTTATTGCAAGTCCAAGTAAATTAAAATGGTTATGGGGTTTAATGTTTTATACCAATTATTATATAAAAACACTATTATTTTTTTATAAAGATATTGGTGTAATAATATCTTCCGTCTTCGTTTCTTTCGGCTGAAATATCAAAATTTGTATAATCGCCTTCAATGTTTGCTTTATGCCCTTCACTTTTAATCCAAGCTTTTACAACAGATTCCGCTGAACTATATCCATAAGCCACATTTTCAGATACTTTTTTAGCACCTGCGTTAGATTTTAAGTAATTACTACGTCTAAAAAAGTTATCGTGAGATACTGCATCGTTATCTACCATATAATCGGTATGACTATACGCTACAGATTTTACAACCGGCATATCTGCCAAAGGCTCTAATCCTAAAGATAGTCTATGGTCATTAATAAGATCTAGGATTTCTACTTCAATGGTTTTTGCCTGAATTTCTTGAAGGCTTAATTCCATAGCATCTGCTTTATCGTCAATGTTGTCTGTTGTACAAGAGGATAGTGTCAATATAGCTAATAATGCCACTAAGGGTAGTTTGGTTAATAACTTCATGGTTAAGTAGGTTTGGTTATGTAAAAATAACCTCCTAACCCGAAGTAAATGTTAAAGAAGTGTTAAAATCGATGAAAAACGTGCTGTTTGTCGATTTTATGTGTTTTTAATCGATGAAATACATAATTTCAACTAACCTAAATGTATTTCACCGTAAATATCATGGAGATAGTCGATTAATTTGCCAATTATAATCTTTTTGAAGTCTGTACCTAATTCTGTCATGAAGCCTATTTGGTCTGCCTTGCCAAAATTCAATTTCAACAGGTTTTACAATATAGCCTCCCCAATTTGAAGGTCTTTGGATGTCCTTACCTTCATATTCGGTTTCTAACTTAGAAAGGTTTTCTTCAAGATATTGTCTGTCTTTTACAACCTCACTTTGGTTAGAAACTAGTGCGCCCAATTGACTGCCACGTGGTCTAGATTCAAAATAGCCATCGCTTAAATTTTCTGCAATCTTTTCAGCTTTTCCTTTTATGATGATTTGTCTTTCGGCGCCATGCCAGAAAAAAGACAAACAAACATTTGAGTTTGCCTCAATGGCCTTTCCTTTGTCGCTATTATAATTGGTATAAAAAATAAAACCTTCATACGTGTATTTTTTAAGCAGTACTACCCTATTCTTCGGATAGCCATCTGGTCCTATGGTAGAAATAGTCATCGCATTGGTTTCATCTTCAGCAAAATGAATATCGATTTCATAAAACCATTTTTGGAATAATTCCATAGGGTTTTCTGGCACTTCTTTTAAAAGTAACTCGCCTTTTTCATAAGACTTTCTGTAATTGCTTAAATCCTTTTCCATACACTTGCAATTTACGTGTTTTTTAAAATAGAACTCATTTAAACTTTTTTTTATTGGCTGTAAAATGAATTTTAAAATTATGAAGGTAAATTTGAATTACATTTTCTATAAATAAGATAGAAAATATAAGTATAGCATTACCCCGATAGCTATCGGCAATAGAAACGAATTTAAGGAATTTGTAATAAACGTCATTGCCAAACTGTTCCCAGGATTGTTAAAAAAAACGAGTTGATAAGTGGTTCCTTAACTTTAAAGATCATGTAGAAAGTAAATATGTTTCTAACCTGAGTTTGACGCAGGAACAAGCATAACCTAATGTAAATCATGGAATTATGTTTCAGTGTCAGGTTGAGCGCAGTCGAAACCCAAAAATTTGTTGATTTCAAAGACCTTTCGACTTCGCTCAAGGCGACAATCATCTGTTTTGTTGATTTTTATCATGGAAATGGACTTTCTTATACCAAACACAGATTTCTAGTATAAATTCATCTAAAACTTAAATGTTTTCCCATCTTCTGCTAACTCAACATGTTCAAATACGGCTTGAGCTTCTTCCTTAAAGGCATTTAAACCATCGTAACGCGTGGAATAATGACCAAGTAGCAATGTGCCAACATGGGCTTGTTTGGCAATACTAGCGGCTTGCTTGGCTGTAGCATGTTTTGTTTTTTCTGCCAAATGAGCATGTTGCTCTAAAAACGTAGATTCATGATACAGCACATCTACATTTTTTATAATAGGTACAATATCTTCTTTGTACATCGTATCACTACAAAACGCATAACTCTTAGGTTTTCGTCCCGGTTTAGTTACGGTTTCGTTTTTTATGGTAACACCATCTTCATTTACCACATCAAAACCCTGTTTAAGTTTTCTGTAATATGCCACATTGATGTTAGCATTTTCAACAGCTCCAATACTCAACTTACGTTCGCCTGGTTTTTCTTTAAACAAATAGCCGTTTGTATAAACCCTATGATTTAAAGGAATGGTGTGTACTTCTACTTTATCGTCATCAAAAATTAATTCTGATTTTTTTGAAGTCAGTTCATGGAAATATAAGTTGTAATTGGTCCAAGAATCTGCTAATTTCATTTGAAGTGTCACCACTTCTTTAATGCCTTTTGGTCCATAGATATGCAAATCGGTTTCGCGGGTAAGCAGTCTAAATGTTGAAATCAACCCTACTAAACCAAAAAAATGATCACCATGCAAATGTGAAATAAAAATGTGCTTAATCCTATTAAACTTGATTTTATGCTTACGTAATTGTACCTGTGTCCCTTCTCCACAATCAATTAAAAACATGTGGTTGTTTATTTCTAATACTTGCGATGTGGTATTATTTAAAGTTCTTGGAGTGGCACTATAACAGCCTAAAATAGAAAGCTTCATGTTTTTATATTATGGCTTTATAGTTTTGTGAATCTTCTACCGAAAATTTACTTTTAAATGAAAAAGCAAAAGGTGTATCGCCATAAGCGTTTAAATAATCCAAACGTTTTTTAGCATCCTGAAATGTGGGTTTGTAACCTTCGGGAACATACCAAAAAGCCATATGCATCATTTTCATTTTACTAAACCATTCTTTTTTACGCTTAAAAACTTCTACATGTCCAGAATTATAAGTGTAATTAAAAAGCGCATTTAAATCCTTCCAAACAGACATATTAATTACTAATGTATCATCTTGAAAAACATGTACTGCTTCATCTTTATCTTCATCTTGCAAGCGCCAAATAAAACCATCGCTTAAATCTGCTATAGCATTAATGTTATCAACATTATTTATAAAATCTTGCATAATGGGGTCGTCCATAGGTGCCAACCGTTTTGCTATATTTACTTGTGCAAGGTGAAGCTTAGCCATGTTAAAACCCTAAATCGCGTTCCATATCCTCCATTTCAATAATATCATAAGCCTCTTGAATGGTTGGCACGACAATAATATCATCTGGAACAAGATCCAAGTCTATTTTATCTGAAACAACCACAAAAGAATGTTTTGCCGCTCTGTGTGTTTTTGATATTTGAAGAAACTCAACAATATCAGCTTTAGTTAGTGCTTCTAACGATGTTAAAGTAACAATGATGTTATCATTCTTAAATTTTGGATATATAGCTTGTAGTTTTTTAACTAATTCTATAACCGTAGCTTTTTCTTGCGTGATTATAGATGTGTTTCCGTTTTGGTCTAATATCATAATCTACTGTTTTATTTTTGATGCTAATAAATAGATAACCGCCATTCTTACCGCAACCCCATTTTGTACTTGATCCAGTATTATGGATTGTTTGGAATCTGCAACATCACTGGTAATCTCTACTCCTCTATTTATTGGTCCAGGGTGCATGATTGTAATGTCTTTATCTAACGAATCTAGCAAATCTTTATTGACTCCAAATTGTTGCGTGTACTCTCTGGTAGATGGAAAATAACTAATATCCATACGTTCATTTTGCACACGAAGCATATTTGCTACATCGCACCAATTAAGTGCTTTACGTAAGTTTGTCTCCACTTTTACTCCAAGCTTATCAATATACTTTGGAATTAAAGTTTTAGGCCCACAAACCATTACCTCTGCGCCTTGTAATTGCAGTGCAAATATATTTGAAAGTGCTACTCTACTGTGCAGAATATCTCCGACAATAACTACCTTTTTACCTTTTACATCGCCTAGTCGTTCCCTAATTGAATAGGAATCCAACAAAGCTTGTGTAGGGTGTTCGTGGGCACCGTCGCCCGCATTTATGATACTTGCTTTTACATGTTTTGACAAGAACACGCCAGCTCCAGGGTTTGGATGACGCATCACTACCATATCTACTTTCATAGATAATATGTTGTTTACAGTATCTATTAAGGTTTCGCCTTTTTTAACTGAAGATTGTGATGATGAAAAATTAAGCACATCTGCAGACAAACGCTTTTCTGCAAGCTCAAAAGATAATTTTGTTCGTGTTGAATTTTCAAAAAAAAGATTGGCAATGGTTATATCTCTAAGCGAAGGTACTTTTTTTATGGGACGATTAATCACTTCTTTAAAATGATCGGCAGTTTCAAAAATAAGTTGGATATCTTGTTTGTTAAGATATTTTATTCCTAATAAGTGATTGACACTTAATTCGCTCATGTTCTTTTAGTATTCAGTTGTTTTATATTTAGGTCTCGACTGCGCTCGACCAGACAATACTTCAAGCTTCAAGCTTCAAGCTTTACTTCTATTTTTCAATTAAGTAAACCGAATCTTCATTATCGTGTTCTTTCCAATTTACTTGTACTTTTTCGTTATTTATAACATCCACTTGGCGTCCTCTATAATCTGGTTGAATGGGTAAATGCCTGCTAAAACGCCTGTCAATCAACGTTAACAACTCTATTTCATTCGGTCTTCCAAAAGATTGTATGGCTGTTAGTGCCGCTCTAATACTTCGTCCTGTATAGAGTACATCATCAATAAACACGATGTTTTTGTCTTCTACTATAAAATTGATTTTTGTAGTATTGGCTTCTAATGTTTTATCACCACGACGAAAATCATCTCTATAAAATGTAATATCTAAATATCCTAATTGAATGTTTTTCACCTTGTAGTCTTCTCTTAGTATTTTAGCTAATCTATCGGCTAAAAACACGCCACGTGGCTGTAAACCAATGAGTACCGTGTTAGAAAAGTCGTTGTGTTTTTCAATAAGTTGACAAGCCAATCGGTGAAGAATGATGTTTACCTCTTTTTCGTTAAGTAAAACTTTTTGACTCATATACTATCCAAACGTATTTGGAGTACAAAGGTAATGCAAAAAATTAGAAGTTAAAACCATTAATGTTAATCTTTATTTGGGCGCATCCCAAAAGGGTCGGGCTATACGTTGCAAGTCCTCGCACCTCCTGCGTCGGGCTGTGGGCTTTTCACTTCTATCCCTTGCGCGCTAACCGCAGCGATAGTAATATGCAGCTATTTCATTTTTTCGTTGCGCTCTCCGCTGCGCAAAGTCTCCCGACTTAGCGGAAAACTAAATTTATGACGTAATGTCCTCAAAGTCGGGAGACTTTGCGGAACTGGACTCTTTTAATGACTATACTCTCAACCCTCCTAATTTCGATTAATCGAAATTGTCCTCCTTTTAAAACAAAAGGGAGGAACAAGTTCGACTTATATTTTTGGGAAAAATTGCAACATGAGGAATTAATGAATACTATTTACAAAAAAGACCCTTCAGGTTTTAAAAACCTGAAGGGTCTAGAATTTAATAAACAAAAAAAAAGCCTTCAATTTCTTGAAGGCTTTAAATTATAAACAGATTTCCGTCTTCACGAAAATGAAAAGAATAATATTTTTAAATTATTTCTTCCCGTCCATTTTATCTTTAAGAGCTTGTAAAGCATCATTAGCATCACCTAAAGTAGGTTTAGCTTCTGCTGCTGCACTTGCCGCTTTCTTAACAGCCGCTTTTACATTCTTAATCTCTTCTTCTTTAAAGATAGCTGTATGAGATGCTACAACACGTTTAAACTCTTTGTTAAATTCAATGATTTTAAAGTCTGCGCTTTCACCTTTCTTAAGTTTGCTTCCGTCTTCTTTTTCTAAGTGACGAGAAGGTACAAAAGCAACGATATCTTCGTTAAATGTAACCGTAGCGCCTTTATCAACTATTTCAGTGATTTCTGAAGCATGAACGGTACCTAAAGCAAATTCAGTTTCATATTTATCCCAAGGATTATCAGTAGTTTGTTTATGACCTAAACTTAATTTACGTCCTTCTACATCTAACTCTAATACAACAACATCTAACTTATCACCTACAGCACAAAACTCAGATGGGTGCTTGATTTTCTTAGTCCAAGATAAATCTGAGATGTAAATTAATCCATCAATACCTTCTTCTAATTCAACAAAAACACCAAAGTTTGTAAAGTTACGTACAATACCTGTGTGCTTAGACCCTAATGGGTATTTAGTAGTAATATCTGTCCATGGATCTGGCGTTAATTGCTTGATACCAAGAGACATTTTACGATCTTCTCTATCTAAAGTTAAGATTACTGCATCTACTTCATCTCCAACAGAAACGAAATCTTGAGCAGAACGTAAATGTGTAGACCAAGACATTTCAGAAACGTGAATTAATCCTTCAACACCATCAGCTACTTCAATAAACGCACCGTAATCTGCAATTACAACTACTTTACCTTTTACTTTGTCACCAACTTTTACCTCTTCAGCAAGCGCTTCCCAAGGGTGTTTAGATAATTGTTTAAGACCTAATTGGATTCTTGATTTGTTTTCATCAAAATCAAGGATTACCACATTTAATTTTTGATCTAACTCAACAATCTCATTTGGATGGTTGATTCTAGACCAAGATAAATCTGTAATATGAACTAATCCGTCAACACCACCAAGATCAATAAATACACCGTAAGACGTAATGTTCTTAACAATACCTTCTAGTACTTGACCTTTTTCTAATTGACCAATAATTTCTTTCTTTTGTTCTTCAATATCAGCTTCAATTAAAGCTTTATGAGACACCACTACGTTTTTGAATTCGTGGTTGATTTTCACAACTTTGAATTCCATAGTTTTATTTACATACTGATCGTAATCTCTAATTGGCTTAACATCAATTTGAGAACCTGGTAAGAATGCTTCAATTCCAAAAACATCTACAATCATACCACCTTTAGTTCTGCATTTTACAAAACCATTAACGATTTCACCGGTATCATGAGCATTGTTCACACGATCCCATGCTTTAATAACACGTGCTTTTCTATGAGATAATACTAATTGTCCTGTTGCATCTTCACGTACATCAATTAATACTTCTACCTTATCCCCAACTTTTAAACCTGGGTTGTAACGAAATTCGTTTAAAGAAATAACACCTTCAGATTTTGCATTGATATCAATAATGGCATCTCTATCAGAAATGTGAACTACTGTACCTTCAACAACTTCATCATCTAAAGTGTCAACGAAATTTTCAGCTACTAATTTTTCAAATTCTTTAAGTTGTTGATCATCAACCTCATCAATACCTTCTTGGTAATTGTGCCAGTTAAAATCAGCTAAGAATTTTTCAGGATTTGCTTGTGCTTCAGATACTACTGGAGCTTCTACTTGTGGAGTTTCTTGCGCTTCTACTGATACTTCAGCATCTGCTTGTTTTGCTTTTTCAGCCATTTAAAATAAAATATGTAATAAAATCTGTTTATTCAGAAACCTTATTACATGATGTTTGTATTCTATGTGTTTCGGAAGAATTAAGCAATTAACACACAGAAGTGTTATTTATATTTATAGTTTCATCCCTTTTATCTTCCCGACGATTTGCTAAAAGGAGTGCAAAAATACATAATATTGATATAATTACCTAAAAATGAGAAAATAAAATAGTGTGACTTTTACAAAGAGATGTGTCTAAATAATTAGAAATAATATTTGAACAAAACATTCGAATAATTTATTATATTGTTGTTCACAAATAATCAGTAAAAACTCATAAATCATGATCAAAGCAAAATACCAAGACGTTTTAAATTTAGGTGAAGCGTTAAACATCCAAAACGGTGATGTAAAAGAAGAAAATGGTGTTCTAAAAATTAAAGGAACTGCCAACACCCCATATGAAAAAGACATTCTTTGGGATAAAATAAAAGAAGTAGGTGGTGAAAACCCTTCAGATATTATGGCGGATATTAAAGTAGCTGATGATAGTGTTTATCACAGGCACGTTGTAAAAAGCGGGGAAACTTTAGGAAAAATAGCTATTCAGTATTACGGAAAAGCGTCTAAATATCAAGATATTTTTAAAGCGAATTCCGATATATTAAAGAATCCCGATTTAATTCACCCAGATCAAGAATTGATTATTCCAAAATTATAGGAATACGCAATCTTTAAAATTACAGAACGAGCCTTTATTTAAAGGTTCGTTTTTTTTTACGTCATTACGAAGGAAGTATGACTGAAGCAATCTCATGAATCCAAATGTCATTACGAAGGAGGCACGACTGAAGTAATCCCATGAATTGGAACTCCAATTATACAGATTGCTTCGTGCCTCGCAATGACGTGTACGACTGAAGTAATCTCATGAATCCAAACGTCATTACGAAGGAGGCACGACTGAAGTAATCCCATGAATTGGAACTCCAATTATACAGATTGCTTCGTGCCTCGCAATGACGTGTACGACTGAAGTAATCTCATGAAGTGAACCGTCATTACGAGGGAGGCACGACTGAAGTAATCTCATGAGGTGAACTCCAATTAAACAGATTGCTTCGTACCTCGCAATGACGGAAACAACAAACAGATTGCTTCGTTTCTCTCGCTATGACGAGTAATTGTTATATTTGAAATATGAAGAAATCCTACGTTTATTTTTTAACTAACAAAAACAAAACGGTTGTTTATATTGGCGTTACAAGTAATTTAGTAAAACGCGTTTATCAGCATAAAACCAAACAGTTCAAAGGATTTACCAGCAAATACAATTGCGATATATTGGTATATTATGAAGAGTTTAGTGATATTAATGAAGCAATTCTGAGAGAAAAACAACTTAAAGCAGGAAATAGAAAACGGAAAGAGGATTTAATAAATTCTATGAATCCAGAATGGAATGATCTGTCTGAGGGCTGGTTGTTTTATTTTGATCAACCGTCATTACGAGGGAAGTACGATTGAAGTAACCTTATGAATTGGAACTATAATTTAACAGATTGCTTCGTACCTCGCAATGACGATAACGACAAACACATTACTTCGTACCTCGCAATGACGGAAACGACAAACAGCTTGGTTCACTGCGTTCGCAATGACGTAAAATCACTCCAAATCCTCAATAGTCATTTTTGCCAATTGTAAAATTTTATTGAATTGTTCATCTAAAGTCATATGGGAATTATCAATTTCAATGGCATCCTTGGCTTTTACTAATGGCGAGTCTTTTCTATTAGAATCTATATAATCGCGTTCTTGAACATTTTGAAGAACGTCTTTGTAATCCACTTTATCACCTCTTTCAATTAATTCTTGATAACGTCTTTTTGCTCTTGTTTCCGCGGAAGCGGTCATAAATAATTTAAGCTTAGCGTCAGGAAACACCACGGTTCCAATATCTCTACCGTCCATTACAACGCCTTTATCTTGCCCCATTTTTTTCTGTTGTTCCACTAACTTCTGACGAACTTCAGATATGGCTGCTACTTTACTAACATAACTTGACACTTCGAGGTTTCTAATTTCTTTTTCAATATTAACACCATTCAAATACACTTCTGCAAAACCTAAAGCTTCATTAAACTTAAAAGTAATTTCAATATTTGGTAATTGATATATTAAGGCTTCTTTATTAAAATCCACAGCACTAATAAGTCCATTTTGCATGGCATAAAACGTAACAGCTCTATACATAGCACCGGTATCTACATATACATACCCTAAATGTTTTGCCAGTTGTTTGGCGACAGTGCTTTTTCCTGTTGATGAAAACCCGTCTATGGCTATGGTTATTTTGTTCATGTTAATCTTAAAAGTTAAAAAGTGTCTAAAGTACTTAAAGTGCGCTAAAGAGGAAAATGCTAATCACTTTAATTATTGATAATGCCGAAATATTTATTTAGGTGAGACTGAATACTGCGACTGTTTACTGCAAACTGGCTTTACTGTAAATCTATTTGCAAACCAAAGAAGTTTGAATTTGCTGCACTTGTGTATTTTGCATGCGTATAGCTAAAGCGCATTTTATTCATTTTTATAGATATTCCCGCTGACAACCCAGAAAAATTACGTTGGTCTAAAATACGTAGTTCCTCCCCTCTTCTAAAATTATAAGCCAATCTAATATTAAAACCACCTTCTGGAAATAGTTCTGCACCAACAATGGTATGTCTTATTACTTGACCAATGAATCCAACTTTTTCTGAAGATTGATTACCTGACAAATCGCTTGTAGCTCGTGCTGGATTTGCTGTTGCAATTGGCCACTCTTGCAAATTCTCTAATGTAATATGCCAACGAATAGGTACATTTTCTAAACGTTGAGACATCCCAAAAGCAACTTCAAAAGGCAATTTTTCATTAAGTCCTGCATAAGTGGTTATTTGAGAGCCTAAATTCCTAATGACTAATGCGGCATTAAAATCTAAATACTCATCGATGTATATTAGTCCCAAATCTACTGCAGCTCCAAGTGAATTATATTGCTCTAATTTAGAAGTGATCAGTTTAACGTTAGCTCCAAAATAAAAATCTGAATACTCTATTTGTGTAGCATAACCAAACGATAGTGCTGCTTCGTTACCTGTAAATGTGCCTGTAGAATTGCCAGCCTCATCATAACCATCAAAGGAACCATAATTAATGTAAGTGATCCCAGCATGAAATGTTTGTGTACGTCTATCAACAGTATAAGCGTAAGCCGCTGTACCGTAACTAATACCCCCTAAATAACTGCTATAGTTTATTGCTAGTTGATTATCCATTTCAACATTTATAGTCGCTGGATTAAACAACCCTTGAGTGACATCATAATCCACATTAGTGAACACCTTTCCTCCCAATGCTGCTTGACGAGGAGATGACACCAAATTCAAAAACTGATAGGTACTCTCTCCACCAACCTGAGCCATGGTCAAACCACTAACAAACAAACAAAAAATCGAGATAATTTTTCTTAGCATATTTACGACACAAAGTAAACGAATCTATCTTAAAACGATAGCATGTATCTTTTATTTTAATCTAAAAAACATTCCTCAAGACTTTGTCTTGAGGTTTCTATTAAAATTATCATTCTCGTGAAAACGGGAATCAGAAAAAACCCCGAAATTAATCGAGGCCTCTTCATGATTTTAATTATATTTTTTTAGCGTTTTTAACTTTTTGGTTTGTAATAGCCAGTTTAATAACATCGCTCATATCGGTCACATAGTGAAATTTTAAACCTTTTAAGTACTCTGGTTTTATTTCTTCTATATCCCTTCTGTTTTCTTCACACAATAAAATCTCTTTTATTCTAGCACGTTTTGCTGCTAAAATCTTTTCTTTTATCCCTCCAACTGGAAGCACCTTTCCACGAAGTGTAATTTCGCCTGTCATGGCTAAACTTTTCTTTACTTTTCTCTGCGTGAACAAAGACACTAAAGAAGTCAGCATTGTAATTCCTGCACTCGGTCCGTCTTTAGGCGTAGCACCTTCTGGTACGTGAATATGCACATTATATTTATCGAAAACAGTAGCATCTATTCCAAATTCTTCTGCATTTGATTTTATGTATTCCATAGCAATTGTGGCAGATTCTTTCATCACCTTACCAAGATTTCCGGTAATGGTCATGAGGCCTTTTCCTTTTGTAAGGATAGATTCAATAAATAATATATCGCCACCAACACGTGTCCATGCTAAACCTGTTACTACTCCAGCTACATTATTGTTTTCGTATTTATCACGTTCTAACTTTGGCCCGCCTAAAACTTCAATAATATCTTCATTGGACACTTTGATATTATAGTCTTCTTCCATAGCAATATTTTTGGCCGCATAACGTACCATTTTTGCTACTTGCTTTTCTAAGCCACGAACACCAGATTCACGTGTGTAACCTTCAACAATTTTCTCTAATTGAGGTTTTCCGATTTTTAAATGTTTATCGGTTAAGCCATGCTCTTTCAATTGCTTTGGTAATAAATGGCGTTTAGCAATCTCTACCTTTTCTTCAATGGTATAACCCGTTACATTTATAATTTCCATTCTATCAAGCAAAGCAGGTTGAATGGTAGACAAACTGTTTGAAGTTGCTATAAACATGACTTTAGAAAGGTCGTAACTCATTTCTAGGAAATTATCATAGAACTCGCTATTTTGTTCTGGGTCCAAGACTTCTAACATGGCAGAAGAAGGATCGCCCTGATTGGAATTTGACAACTTATCTATTTCATCCAAAACAAAAACAGGGTTTGATGTTCCCGCTTTTTTTAAACTTTGAATAATACGTCCTGGCATAGCACCAATATAGGTTTTTCTATGTCCACGTATTTCAGCTTCATCACGCAAACCACCTAACGAAATTCTAACATATTCTCTTCCTAAGGCTTCTGCAATTGACTTCCCTAATGAGGTTTTACCAACTCCTGGAGGGCCGTATAAACACAAAATAGGCGACTTCATATCATTGCGAAGTTTCAACACTGCCAAATACTCAATGATCCTTTGCTTTACATCTTCTAAACCAAAGTGATCTCTATCAAGAATTTTCATGGCACGTTTTAAATCGAATTTATCTTTGCTAAATTCATTCCATGGTAAATCTAAAAACAACTCCAAATAATTGCGCTGTATCGAGTATTCCGCCACCTGCGGATTCATGCGCTGCATTTTGGCTATTTCTTTTTCAAAATGCTTTGCAACATCTTCATCCCAAAGTTTTTTGCTTGCCTTGGCTTTCATTTCATCTATTTCCTCATCATGACTAACACCACCCAACTCTTCTTGAATGGTTTTCATTTGCTGATGCAAGAAATACTCACGTTGTTGCTGGCTCATATCCATTTGAACACGAGACTGAATATCATTCTTAAGTTCTAACTTCTGAAACTCAACATTCATATACTTAAGCGTAGCTAAAGCACGTTTCTTAAGATCGTCTATTTCTAAAAGCTCTTGCTTTTCCTCTACAGAAAGGTTCATGTTTGAAGACACAAAGTTTATCAAAAATGAATTGCTTTCAATATTTTTAATAGCGAAAGAAGCCTCACTAGGGATATTTGGGCTTTCCTTGATGATTTCTAAAGCTAAATCTTTTATAGAATCTATAATTGCAGAAAACTCCTTATTTTTTATTGCTGGCTTAGCCTCAGGAATATCTCTAATAGTCGCGTTCATGTAAGGCTCTTCAGTAAGAACTTCGGCTACTTTAAATCGCTTTTTTCCTTGAATGATAACGGTTACATTGCCATCAGGCATTTTTAAAACACGTAATATTCGAGCAACGGTACCTGTTTCATGAATTTCTTTTGCTGTCGGATCTTCAATAGATTCGTCTTTTTGAGCAACTACACCAATAACTTTTCCGCCTTTATTAGCATCGTTTATTAGCTTTATCGACTTATCTCTACCTGCAGTAATTGGAATAACCACACCAGGAAACAATACCGTATTTCTTAACGATAAAATGGGTAAGGTTTCGGGTAATTCCTCATTATTTATAGCTTCTTCGTCCTCTGGTGTCATTAATGGAATTAATTCTGAGTTTTCATCAAATTCCTGTAATGACAAACTGTCAAGGGTAGTAAATTTTGATTTCTTCATAAATATAATTAGGTCAATCTGTCATTAAAACAAAATTGAACATGTCTTAGGGTTCTTTTTCAGTAAATTAAAATATTGAATATCAGTGACTTAAAATAAAATCTAAATATCCAACACTACTATAAATTCAATAGCTATGCCATATATGAAATTCTAGGATTGAAATTTTACATCATCCCCATTTTCTTCAAAACAAATAATAAAACAATTGGAATTGCCAATAAACCAATCATCAATAAATTGGTTTCAAAAAGCCATGGTGATAACATTAAAGTAATAACGTAGCCTCCAATAGCGCCACCAAAATGCGCGTCATGACCAATGTTACCTATCTTGTTTTTCATGCCGTAAATGGAATACAATAAATAGCCAATTCCAAAAATGTAAGCGGGAATCGGAATTGGTATAAAAAACATATATAGGCTCATACCAGGTTGCAATAAAATAGCGGAATATAAAATCCCCATAACGGCACCACTTGCTCCTACTGCGCTATAATGGTATTCGTTTTTATGAAAATAGAGCGATAATAAACTCCCCAAAAACAAACTACCAAAATAGATTAAAAGAAATTGTATCGGATTTAAAAGTGAGATCACTACATGTGCAAAAAAATAGAGGGTTAGCATATTTAACAATAAATGCTGAGTATCTGCATGCAAAAACCCAGAACTAACCATTCGTATTTTTTCGCCGCGTTGAACGCCACCTATGTGAAATTTATATTTCTCAAAAAAACCATAATCACTAAATCCCTTATAGGATATCATAACGTTTGCAGCTATTATAATGATGGTGATGATGTCTAAATTGGCCATAAGGTTTGAATGTTTAAAATCAAATTAACATATATTTGCAAATCTAAAATTAATTCATGCAATTACTAGCTTATATTCTTCTTTATCCATTTTTATGGCTAATTTCTATTTTGCCTTTTAGATTGTTATACTTCATTTCCGATGGTTTATATATAATAATCTACTACATTATTGGGTACAGAAAAAAAGTAGTCACAGAAAACTTGAATCTTGTTTTTCCTAAGAAAACCGAAAATGAGATTGCATTAATCCAGAAAAAATTCTATCATCATTTATGTGACATGATTCTTGAAGCGATAAAATCCATTACCATTTCTGAATCTGAAATGAAAAAACGCTATGTTTTCACCAATGTTGAAGAAATCCATAAACTTGAAAAAGAAAACAAAAGTGTGGTACTATTAATGGGGCATTATGCCAGTTGGGAATGGGTTTTTATTTTACAAAAAAGCGTTAACCATAAAGGTTATGCCGTTTATAAACAATTGAGCAATAAATATTTTGATGCCTTAGTAAAAAGGATACGAGCCAAGTATAATAGCTATTTAATCACTACAAAAGAAACCTTTCCTATACTTATTAAAGCCAAACGAAATAACGAATTAACTTTTAATGGTTTTGTGTTTGATCAATCTCCAAAAATTCAAAAAGCAATGTATTGGCAACCCTTTATGGGCATAAATGTACCTGTGCATGTTGGTGCAGAAATACTTGCCAAACGATTAGATATGGCAACGGTTTTCTTAAAAGTAAAAAAAGTAAAACGTGGCTATTACGAAGCGACCTTCACAGACATTATCAAAACACCCAAAGATTTTGATGATTTTGATATAACTGATATGGCCTTAAAACGTGTTGAAGAACAAATTCATGAAGCACCAGAATATTATTTATGGACACATAAACGCTGGAAGCATCGTGGTAAGGAGCATGCAAATAAGTAATTTCAACTATCTAGTCCTTTACTTTTTTTTTAGTGCTTTGCTAATTTAAGTGCTGTTTTAAAAAATTCTATAGATTTTGATATGTCATTTTTAGTTGTAGCCCAAGAGCAAAAAATTATTCGCATAGCTCAATAACCCGATTTCGATATCAAAACCTCCATTTTTAGGATAAAAATCAACCAATATATTTTGATTGTAAAAGCAATAATATTTGATGATAAGATCCTGCCTTTGTTGAAATAACAGGTTATAGCAGATGGGTTAGCCCCGATTGAAACGGCATCCTTTTTAAAACCTTAGAAAATAGAAACTTTGCTATTTACGAAGAATGAGCAAATTATTACATTGCTCATTCCTTAAATTAAGTTGTTTTAAAAAGATATAGTGGAAAGCGGGATTCAAAAGCATATAAAGACTATGAACTAACTGACATGTTTTTACGTGAACTTGAAAACCAAATTTATGAAGTGCCGGAATATTATTTCTGGACTCACAAACGTTGGAAACACCGAAAAACGGATTAATTCCTATTCTTTATTTAACCTTCGTTTTTTCAAAATCTGGATTAATTAATGTTATTCCTGCCTTTTGAGCCTTTACATATTCTGCTTTTGATGGTCTCGGGCGAATACGATATTTAGTTGGCATTCCAGTATCCCTATTAAAATCATCATTCAAACGAACAGCTGGTAAAAAATCATTTGTTGCTTCTCTCAATTCATGAAGTCTAGCACGCATATTATTAAGTTCTACGCTAAAATTACCTTGTAAAACTAAATTATTTAACTCAAAAGGATCATTAATAATATCATATAATTCTTCTTCAGGTCTAGGAATTTCAAAACAAAGCATTTGATACTCATTTAGATTACCTTTTTTGTATTCTGAAACCATACTTTGCCATGTTAAATCTCTAATAATATCTGCTGAAGGCGTATTTGGTAAATCTGTATAGTAGTTTTTAATGTATTTATATTTCTTAGTTCTTACAGCCCTTGTATAATCTTCAAAATCATGAAAATGATCTTCAGCATACACATCTTCTCTGATTACTTTTGATACATCTGTTAGCATCGGTTCAAAACTGAAGCCATCAAAGTCTTCTAAGGGTTCTAATCCAGCAACACGCATCATAGTAGGCGCAATATCAACAGCACTAATTAAATTATTATTCATACTTCCTGCTTTTACTTTCGCTGGCCATTTCACTATCCATGGTGTTTTTATTCCTCCATCATAAAGGGTTGTTTTATCTCTTGGGAATGCTCTACCATTATCTGAAATAAATAAAATCATAGTATTTTCACTAACACCTTGAGCTTCTAATTCTTCTACAACTTTACCAATGTAATCATCCATTCTTGCAATTTCATCATAATACAAGGCAAAATCTTTCTTAATAGTATCGTTTACAGGAACATAAGGTGGCAAAATAACATCATCATAGTTATGTGGATCATCACTCATGCCTTCATAAAATGGTCTGTGCGCATCAAATGACGCTAGCCACAAAAAGAAGGGCTTATCCTGTGGTCGTTTTTTTAACAAATCCATCCAATCGTCACAACCACTTCCATCACCAACCAATCTTCTATCAATACCTATAGGAGCATCTTTCCATTGCATTTCCAAAAGCGCATCAAAATCATCCCTTACAGGATCTCCCATATGATATTTCCCAGCTAAACCAGTCCAATATCCTGATGCTTTTAATTCTTGCACAAAAGTGTTTTTAGTATCTGGTAAAGGCCATGATAATTGTTCTGCATCGGTGTTATGTGGATAAAGCCCCGAAATAATGCTCGTTCTACTTGGACTACAAGAACTTGTTGTTAAAAAAGCTTCTTTAAAAATCATGCCTTCCTTTGCCAATGCCTCAAGATTTGGTGTTTTAACTTTTGGGTGTCCGTAAGGCCCTATGTCATTCCAACTGACATCATCTGCAATTATTAATACAATATTTGGTCTTCCCTCAGGTATATTCTTTTTTTTAGATTGACAAGACCATAAAAAAACAACAGAAAAGAATAAAGATAAAATGAATGAAAGTTTTTTGAAATAAGACATAAGAATAGAATATTTTTTAGTGTTACAATAAATTTAACCATTTAAAATTTGAAAAAAATGGTTTAGTAGAAGAATTAACCATAAGTGATATAAATTAGAACTAAACTGTTATTGTTTTATTCCTGCCAGAAAATTAGAAAAGCGCAATAAATGCGCTTTTCTAATTAATATATGATGTATTTAATTAGATTCCCCTTTTCACGGGAATGACAATTTCAAAGGAAACCCCGATTCAAGCATACGGAGAATTTTTTTTAGATTAAGCCTTCGCTATTGCTTCAATTTCTTCAATAAATTTATCAGCTAAAGCATTAGCTTCATCTTGAGATTTTGCTTCAGTATATATTCTAATAATTGGCTCTGTATTACTTTTACGAAGGTGTACCCAGCTTTCTGGAAAATCAATTTTCACACCGTCAATGGTTGTAAGTTGTTCATTTTTATAACGATCTTCCATCGTTTTTAATATGCCATCAACATCTAAACCCGGTGTTAATTCAATTTTCTTTTTCCCCATAAAATAACTTGGATAGGTTTTTCTAAGTGAGCTGACACTCATTTTCTTATCAGCTAATAAGCTTAAAAATAAAGCAACACCAACCAAAGCATCACGACCATAATGTGCATCAGGGTAAATAATACCTCCATTTCCTTCTCCACCAATAACCACTTTATTTTTCTTCATCAAGTTTACAACATTTACCTCACCAACTGCACTAGCTTCATACATACCGCCGTGTTTCTCAGTAACATCTCTCAAGGCTCTTGTTGAACTCATATTACTTACCGTATTTCCAGGTGTTTTACTCAAAACATAATCTGCACATGCTACTAAAGTGTATTCTTCACCAAACATCTCTCCGTTTTCATCCATAAAAGCTAAACGATCAACATCTGGATCTACCACAATTCCAAAATCAGCGTTATGTTTTTTCACTTCTGCTGACAAATCTGTTAAATGCTCTTTTAATGGTTCTGGGTTATGAGGGAAATGTCCATTAGGCTCGCAGTATAACTTTATAACATCAACACCTAAACGCTCTAACAATAAAGGAATAGCAATACCCCCAGTTGAATTTACACCATCTACAACCACTCTAAAACGAGCAGCTTCAATAGCCTTAACGTTAACGAGGTCTAAATCTAGAACCTCAATAATATGTAGATCTATATAAGCCTTGTTTTTTGTGATTTTTCCTAGATTATCAACATCAGCAAAAGTCATGTGGTCACTTTCAGCAATCTCTAAAATTTTGGCACCTTCAACAGCATCTAAAAACTCGCCTTTTTCATTTAAGAGTTTTAAGGCATTCCATTGTTTTGGGTTATGACTTGCGGTTAAAATAATACCTCCATCGGCATGTTCCAAAGGTACAGCAACTTCTACGGTAGGTGTTGTAGAAAGTCCCACATCAACCACATCAATGCCTAATCCAATAAGTGTATTCATGACCAAATTTTGAATCATTTTCCCAGAGATACGTGCATCCCGTCCAACCACAACTTTATAGTTTTCTTTTTCGCGTTGCTGCTTTAGCCAAACCCCATAAGCTGATGCAAATTTTACCGCATCAATCGGTGTTAAATTCTCGCCTACTTGTCCGCCAATAGTTCCTCTTATTCCAGAAATTGATTTTATAAGTGTCATAGTACCTTTTTTACAAATTAAAAGACAAATATAGTATTTCAAAATTGCATTTCTTAATACGGAATTCGTAAATTTCACGAATGAACTACTTAGCGCATATTTATCTGTCAGGTGAAAACGACTTAGTTACCATAGGGAATTTTATAGCAGATGGCATCAAGGGAAAAGCCTATAAAGAACATCAAAAAGAGATTCAAATTGGCATATTGCTCCATCGCCATATAGATACGTTTACCGATGCCCATAAAACAGTAAGACAAAGCACCAAACGCTTACATAAAAAATACGGACACTATTCGGGTGTTATTGTAGATATTCTTTACGACCATTTTCTGGCTAAAAATTGGAGTAGATATAGTGATCTGCCTTTAAGTAATTATGTTGACTATTTTTATGATTCATTGGAAGCAAATTATGACATGCTTCCGCAGCGCATCCAAAAAATGATGCCTTATATGCTGGCTGATAATTGGTTATTAAGCTATGCTTCCATAGAAGGGATAACAGTGGTTCTAGAGGGTATGAACAGACGTACCAAAAATCGTTCTAGCATGAATGAAGCCATACATGAACTTGAAGCGTTTTATACGGAATTCGAAAATGAATTTTCGGCATTTTTTGATGAGTTGATTACTTTTTCAAAAGAAAAACTAATTGAATTAAGCCAAAAATTAAATGATTAAAAATTTCGCATATATTCTAGCTTTGTTATGCTTTTTTGTGTCATGCAAAAAAAATAACGACATAAAAGAAACCCGTAAAAAAGGATTAATTACCCAAAACGCCATGGTTGTTTCGGCTCGTGTTGAAGCGTCTAAAATTGGAAGTGATATCCTAAAAAAAGGAGGTAATGCTTTTGATGCTATGTGCGCTACACAATTATCCTTAGCTATAGCCTATCCCTATGCTGGCAACTTAGGTGGTGGTGGATTTATGGTTTACAGAAAGGCGAATGGCAATATCGGCTCAATTGACTTTAGGGAAAAAGCTCCTATGGCCGCAACAAAAGATATGTATTTAGATGAAAACGGTGAAGTAATTCCTGAAAAGAGCACCCTTGGCGCTATGGCAGTAGGGGTTCCTGGAACTATTGCCGGTGTTTTTGAAGTGCATGAAAAATTAGGGTCTTTGCCTATTGAAGATATTCTAAAACCTGTTATTGCATTAGCACACAAAGGTGTTGTGGTAACTGAAAAACAAGAAAAAAGAATTAAACATTACCAACCTTTTTTCCCTAAAGCCAATAAAGACTCTATTATTCTAGATAAACTTTGGAAAGCTAACGATACCATAAAGTACCCTGCACTAGCCAAAACTTTAGAGCGTATTTTAAAACATGGTAGAGATGAATTTTATAAAGGAGAAACTGCCAAAATATTAGTGAAATTTATACAAGAAAACGGCGGTATTATTACCGAAGAAGATTTAGCAAGATATAAAGCCCAGTGGCGAACTCCTATCACATTTACTTATGATGATTTAAATATCATTTCCATGTCTCCACCGTCCAGTGGAGGCGTTTGCTTAGCACAAATCATGAAAATGATTGAACCTTTTCATCTTGATGAATACGGACACAATTCGCTCAAAGCCATTCAAGCCATTACCGAAGCTGAAAGACGCGCTTATGCCGATAGAAGTTTTTATCTGGGCGACCCTGATTTTGTTAAAATCCCCATTGAAACACTTATTAATGACGCTTATTTGAGTGGACGCATGGCAGATTTTTCATTTGAAAAAGCCACATTATCAAGTGATGTATCACATGGTAACATTCAAATAATTGAAAGCAATGAAACCACACATTATTCTATTATAGACCAATTTGGCAATGCCATTTCAGCTACCACTACTTTAAATGGTGCCTACGGCTCAAAGCTGTATTGCTCTGAACTTGGTTTCTTTTTAAATAATGAAATGGACGATTTTAGCAGCAAACCCGGAGAACCTAATATGTTTGGGTTGATTGGTGCCGAAGCGAACAGTATTATTCCAGAAAAACGCATGTTAAGTTCCATGACCCCAACTATTGTTGAAAAAAACGGCAAACTATACATGTCTGTTGGTACACCAGGTGGGGCGACTATCATAACTTGTGTTTTACAAACTATTTTAAATATTCATGAGTTTGGTATGACCATGCAAGAAGCGGTTGATGCACCACGTTTTCATCATCAGTGGTTACCAGATGTGATTATGATGGAACCCAATTCATTTGACAAATCCATCATTCAGCAACTTGAAAAATTAGGATACACTATTAATGAAGAAGACTCTCCCGTAATAGGCATAGTCGATGGAATACTTGTTTTAGATGACAACTCGTATGAAGGTGGTGCAGATCGTCGAGGAGATGATACGGCGGTCGGTTTTTAGCATTTTTTCTTTTGTAACTCATTTATAATAAATATTTTAGCCAAACGCTATACCCATTGATAGGTATAACACATTTGTTGATAATTAAATTCAAGCCCCATTTTGAAAATCAATAAAACTTTAAAAATCATTTTAGGAATTGTAATCTTCTTTACACTTCCAAGCTTACTGTTTTTTGGATTTGTTTATTTTAAATATAACGAAGATTTGCCAGTTGGTATTCAAGGTGAACAAGCTGATGCTTTGGCGCACAAAATGTTAGATGCTTTAGATTATGAAGCCTATAAAAATACCAATCAATTGGAATGGACCTTCAAAAAACGACATCATTATAGTTGGGATAAAGCAAATAATATCTGCGAAGTTTATTGGAAAGAAAACAAAGTCATTCTCGACTTAAACCATACGGACCAAAGCAAAGTATATATCCATAGTTTTAAAAACGAAAGTGATATGGCTAAGGATTTAATTGAAAAAGCCATTAAATATTTTAATAACGATTCCTTTTGGCTAGTTGCCCCTTATAAAGTTTTTGATGCAGGTGTTGAACGCAGATTGGTCAAAACAGAACATAACAAAGACGCGCTTTTAGTAACATATACTTCTGGTGGCTCTACTCCTGGCGATTCTTATTTATGGCTACTTGATGATAACGGTAAGCCAACAGCTTTTAAAATGTGGACTTCTGCCCTGCCTATCAATGGTTTAGAAGCCTCTTGGTGTGATTGGACAACTACCGAAAGCGGTGCACAATTACCAATATTCCATAAGTTTTTGTTTTTTGGTTTGGAGATTGATGGAGTTAAAGGAACGGAGTAAGTTCGAGGTAATAGTCATTCAGTCTTATATATTATTCTTAATCTATTCAATCATAAATTTTTAAATTCAACAAAAAATTTGCGCCTGTCTGCGCTAAAATTATAGCCAGCATTATTTATCCGCTAAGTTTAATTCTAAATCTTAAAATGTGAATAGTTGTTAGCACAGCTCATACAATGTGTTGTCCCCTTGAGGATTATAGAAATGAAAATATATTTTCGTTTTCAGCTATTCAACTTAATGCAATAACGCCTTCATTCAAGCAAAAACTTAGTTAGAATTTAACAAAACAACAAGACAAACCCATTTCATTTTTAAACTCAAAAAACGTAACTTCGCAACTTTGCGATTTTATGAGCCATTTCAACGAGTTTATTGAAGTTAAAGGAGCTAGAGTACACAATCTTAAAAACATTGATGTATCCATTCCTAGAGAAAAACTTGTAGTTATTACAGGTTTATCAGGCAGTGGAAAATCCTCATTAGCTTTTGACACTATTTATGCAGAAGGACAACGTAGATATATTGAAACATTTTCAGCGTATGCCAGACAATTTCTAGGAGGGTTAGAACGTCCAGATGTTGATAAAATTGATGGTTTATCTCCAGTTATTGCTATTGAACAAAAAACAACTAGTAAATCGCCACGCTCTACAGTTGGCACGATTACCGAAATTTACGATTTTATGCGTTTACTTTTTGCTCGTGCCAGTGATGCTTATAGTTACAACACAGGCGACAAAATGATTAGCTATAGCGATGCGCAAATAAAAGAACTCATTCTTAGAGATTTTAAAGGAAAACGCATCAATATTTTAGCACCTGTTGTACGTTCTAGAAAAGGACATTATCGCGAATTGTTTGAGCAGATTGCCAAACAAGGTTTTGTAAAAGTAAGAACAGATGGCGAGATTCGTGATATTGTAAAAGGCATGAAATTGGATCGCTACAAAATCCATGATATCGAAACGGTAATTGACCGATTGGTTATTGATGATTCCGTTGATAATGATAAACGCTTAACCGAAACCATTAATACCGCCATGTATCATGGCGAAGATGTACTCCTGGTTATCGACCAAGACACAAATGAAGCACGGTATTTTAGTAGGAATTTAATGTGTCCATCTTCAGGAGTTTCATACCCAAACCCAGAGCCTAATAATTTTTCATTCAATTCCCCAAAAGGAGCTTGCGATAACTGTAACGGTATTGGGACGCTCTATCAAATAAATGAAGACAAAATCATTCCAGACCATACGCTTTCAATAAAAAATGGTGCTTTAGCTCCTCATGGCCCTCAAAAAAATAGTTGGATTTTTAAACAGTTTGAAACCATTGCTCAACGCTTCAATTTTAAATTAACGGATCCCTATAAAGATATTCCAGAAGAAGCTAAGCAAATCATTTTATATGGTGGCAACGATAAATTTTCAGTAGAAAGTAAAACCTTAGGAGTTACTCGTGATTATAAAATAGATTTTGAAGGGGTTGCCAATTTTATTGATAATCAATATAAAACAGCAGAATCTAGATCTTTAAAACGTTGGGCAAAAGATTACATGGATAAAGTTAAATGTCCAGTTTGTGAAGGTTCTCGTTTAAAAAAAGAATCGCTTTACTTTAAAATAAACAACAAAAATATAGCCGAACTTGCTAATAAAGATATTGTTGAACTCGCCGATTGGTTTAACAAATTGCAAGAACATCTTTCTGAAAAACAATTAAAGATTGCTGAAGAAGTTATAAAAGAAATAAAATCTCGTCTTCAGTTTTTATTAGATGTTGGTTTAGATTACCTATCCATAAATAGAAGTTCAAAATCATTATCCGGCGGTGAAGCTCAACGTATTCGATTAGCCACGCAAATTGGATCACAATTAGTAGGTGTACTTTATATATTAGATGAACCAAGTATTGGTTTGCATCAACGTGATAATGAAAAACTTATAAATTCTTTAATATCGCTCCGTGATATTGGGAATTCAGTCATCGTTGTTGAGCATGATAAAGACATGATTGAACGTGCCGATTATGTAATAGATATTGGTCCAAAAGCAGGGAAATACGGTGGAGAAATTATTAGCATTGGAAATCCTGATGAATTAAAAACCCACGACACCCTTACTGCAGATTATTTAAACGGTAAAAAAGAAATTGAAGTCCCTAAAAAACGCAGAAAAGGAAATGGTAAATTCTTAGAACTTAAAGGCTGTACAGGAAACAATCTTAAAAACGTATCTATTAAATTGCCTCTAGGAGAAATGATTGGTGTTACTGGCGTTTCAGGAAGTGGTAAATCTACATTGATTAACGAAACGCTTTACCCCATTTTAAATGCATATTATTTTAATGGTGTAAAAAAACCAATGCCTTATAAAAGCATTAAAGGTTTAGAGCATATTGATAAGGTTATTGATATTAACCAATCGCCAATTGGAAGAACACCTAGAAGCAACCCTGCAACCTACACTGGGACTTTTAGCGAAATAAGAGCACTATTTGCTAAAATACCAGAAGCTATGATTCGTGGTTACAAAGCAGGGCGTTTTAGTTTTAATGTAAAAGGTGGACGCTGTGAAACCTGTCAAGGTGGTGGTTTGCGGGTTATTGAAATGAATTTTCTTCCGGATGTTTATGTAGAATGCGAAACCTGCCAAGGCAAACGCTTTAATCGCGAAACTTTAGAAATTCGCTATAAAGGAAAATCAATTAGCGATGTGCTAAACATGACCATGAATGAAGCTGTCGCGTTTTTTGAGCACATTCCTAAAATCCATAAAAAGCTTAAAACAATTGTAGATGTTGGTTTAGGATATATTACTCTGGGGCAACAAAGCACAACCCTTTCTGGTGGTGAAGCGCAACGTATAAAACTTGCTACAGAACTTTCAAAAAGAGACACAGGAAATACCTTTTATATTTTAGACGAACCCACTACGGGTTTGCACTTTGAAGATATTAGAGTACTCATGATAGTACTTAATAAGTTAGCCGACAAAGGCAATACCGTTCTTATTATAGAACACAATTTAGATGTTATTAAAACCGTAGATTATATTATAGATATTGGCTACGAAGGCGGAAAAGGTGGTGGCGAAATAATTGTTGAAGGTACTCCAGAAACGGTTGCAAAACACAAAAAAAGTTATACCGCTAAATTCCTTAGAA
The DNA here is from genome assembly GCF_039543245.1 of Algibacter agarivorans. Taxonomy (NCBI): domain Bacteria; kingdom Pseudomonadati; phylum Bacteroidota; class Flavobacteriia; order Flavobacteriales; family Flavobacteriaceae; genus Algibacter; species Algibacter agarivorans. The sequence continues at coordinate 174,849 of NZ_BAABJJ010000029.1, read as the reverse complement.
AAGAATTGAAATAGCTAATCAGTCTTTAGTCCTTTGACTTTAGACGCTTAAATAGAAAAAAAAAAACTAACGTCTAATTGCTTTAGACTAAAGACTTAAAAACAATGAGAACAGAAAAACACCATAAAGGTTGGAATGAAATAAAAACAAACGATTCTTGGGCTATATTCAAAATCATGGGCGAGTTTGTTAATGGCTATGAAAAACTCAGTAAAATAGGACCTTGTGTATCCATATTTGGGTCAGCAAGAACAAAGCCAGATAATAAATATTACTTATTAGCAGAAAATATTGCCAAACGCATTGTAGAGGCTGGTTACGGGGTCATTACTGGCGGTGGCCCTGGCATTATGGAAGCAGGTAACAAAGGTGCGCATTTAGCAGGTGGAACATCTGTTGGGCTTAATATAGAATTACCTTTCGAGCAGCATGACAACCCCTATATAGACCAAGATAAAAGTTTAGATTTTGATTATTTCTTTGTTAGAAAAGTTATGTTCGTAAAGTATTCCCAAGGTTTTGTAGTCATGCCAGGTGGTTTTGGTACGCTAGACGAGCTGTTTGAAGCCATGACACTTATACAAACGCATAAAATTGGAAAATTCCCTATAGTACTTGTTGGCACTGATTTTTGGGATGGTTTAATAGATTGGGTAAAAAAGACACTCTTAAGCACATTTGAAAACATCAGTAAAAAAGATTTGGATTTGATTCATGTAGTTGATACCGAAGATGAAGTAATAGACATACTTGATGACTTCTATAAAAAGTCCGCCTTGAGTCCTAATTTTTAATATAACAACATTCTTTTGAATGTTAAATATTGTGATAATACAATCATAAAAAAGATTAAGCCGTCATATTTTGCTATATTGCAGAGCCTCATACCAAAGAATTATTAACCATTTAATGCTATTGAAAAATTGAAATTGCGCTTATTTTATTGTATCATTTTCTCTCTAATATCTTTTACCAGTTTTTCTCAAAACAAAATTGAAGTAAAGGCGGTTTTTGATATAGAGAATAAACAAATCAAAATATCGCAAACCATTCATTATCATAATACTTCACAAGATGAATTGCAAACAATTTATCTAAACGATTGGAATAATAGCTTTGCTACAAAAAAAACACCATTAGCTATTCGTATTGCTGATGAATACAAAAACGATTTTCATTTAGCAAAAAACGAAGACAGAGGTTTTTCCGTCATTACGTCTATCAAACAAAATAACGAAGACTTAATATATAAGCAACTTAAAAATCAAATAGACGTTATTAAGGTTGAATTAAAAACACCTTTAAAACCAAATGACACTTACACTATACAATTAGAATATCTTGTGCAAATACCAAATGCCAAGTTCACAGGTTATGGCATAACAGATTCTGGAGATTTAAATTTGAGATACTGGTACATTACACCAGCAATTTATAATGGCGAATGGCAATATTATAGCAATAAAAATTTGGATGACTTATTTGTTCCAAAATCTGAAGTTTTATTACAGATTGAACACCCAAATGGTTACGCTTTAACTTCAGAATTAGATACAAGTAACATAATACAACTTACTAACAAACAAATAGTTAACTTAAAAGGAGAAAACAGAATAAACAATAAATTATTTCTTAGTAAAAAATCTGATTTTAAAACATTGCAAGCAGACGACCTTGCTATTGTTTCAAATATAAATGATGAAGGTCTTGAGATTATAGATAAAGTTTTAATCACTGAAAAAATCACGAAATTTATTTTTAATAACCTCGGTACTTACCCTCACAAAAGACTGTTATTAACGCAAATTGATTACGATAAAGACCCCGTTTATGGTTTGAATTTTTTACCAAGTTTTGTACAACTCTATCCCAATCACTTTCAATATGAATTAAGGCTTTTAAAGATTGCTTTACACAATTACCTCGAAAATACACTTCTGGTAAATCCACGAAAAGAACAATGGCTATTAGATGGTATCCAGATATATTATTTAATGAGTTACGTCGAGGAACACTACCCAAACATGAAATTTCTTGGATCTATTGCCGATTTTTGGGGCGTTCGATCTTTTCATGCATCAGACATGAAATTTAACGATAAATACATTTTAGCATTTATGCTAATGGCAAGAACCAATAGAGACCAACCCTTGGCTATGCAAAAAGATTCGTTGTTAAAATTTAATAAAAATATTGCAAATAAATATAAAGCTGGAGTTGGACTTAAATATTTAGATGATTTTGTAAACAGTGATATTGTTGAAAACAGTATAGAATCGTTTTTAAGTGAAAATAAATTAATCCCTACTAGTGCTAAAGATTTTGAAATTTATATAAAATCAAAAACCAATAAAGACATAAATTGGTTTTTTAATGATTACTTAACCACCCGAAAAAAGATAGATTTCAAAATAAGAAAGGTTATAAAAACTGAAGATTCCATTACTTTAACCATAAAAAATAAACGTAAAAACAGCATGCCTGTTTCGCTATACAGCTTAAACAATGACAGTATTGTGTCTAAAATTTGGGTTGAAAACATCAATAAAAACAAAACATTAACCATTCCTAGAAACGACGCAAATAAGCTAGTTTTAAACTATAATAGCGTTATTCCTGAAATTAATTTACGAGATAACTGGAAATCATTAAAAGGGTATTTTTTTAATAATAAGCCATTGCAATTTAGACTTTTTCAAGATATTGAAGACCCCAATTATAATCAGGTCTTTTTTATGCCTATAGTTGAGTTTAATAACATTTACGACGGTTTCACTTTAGGCGGAAAACTTTATAACAAAACATTGTTAAGAAAGCTTTTTAACTATAAAATAGCACCTAGGTACTCTTTAAAATCAAGAACAATTACAGGTTCGGCGGCCGTTTCAAAAAATCATTATTTTGAAAACAGCAACCTATATTATATTAATTATGGTATTTCTGCTGGTTATTCATCATATGCTGAAGATTTGTTTGTTAGCAAAATAGTACCTATAATACAATTTCATTTTAGGCAATATGATGATTTCCGCTCCAACAAACGAAAGTCTTTATTTTTAAGATATGTAAATATTAATAGAGATAAAGATGACAACAATATTTTAACAAGCAGTGAACCTAATTATAATATTGTTAATTTACGCTATATCAATTCAAATGACAACCTGATACATTTCAAGAAATGGTATACCGATTTTCAAGTAGGTAAAAAGTTTAGTAAGTTAGCTTTCAACTACGAATACAGACGATTATTTGAAAGTAACAGACAATTGAATATTCGGGCATTTTCTGGGGCTTTTTTAAAGAATAACACAAACTCTAATTCCCCCTATTTTAGTTTTGCGTTAGACCGACCTACCGATTATTTATTCGACTACAACTATTTAGGTCGATCTGAAGATGAAGGCATTTTCAGTCAACAATATATTGAAGCCGAAGGAGGGTTTAAATCGAAATTAGATACCCCTTTCGCTAATCAATGGATAACAACGCTTAACGCCAGTACAACACTCTGGAAATATGTATTAGCTTATGGGGACATTGGTCTTGTAAAAAACAAGCATAAACCAGCAAATTTTGTTTATGATTCTGGAATAAGAATAAATTTAGTTACAGACTATTTTGAAATTTATCTTCCTATCTATTCAAATCTTGGTTGGGAAATTGGCCAACCTAATTACGATCAAAGGATTAGATTCAAATTCACAGTAGATCCACAATCACTTTTAGGGCTCTTTAGAAGGCGATGGTACTAAATAAAATATTGAACTATTATCATTTAAACAATGATTTAAATAAATAATATTCAACAAAAATCGTTTTAAATTTATTTTTTTATTGATATCGCAACAAATAACAGGTTGATATAATTGTAAAAAAGCTTGGTTTTTACTATTTTTGTAAACATATAAAGCATTCTTCCATGCAAACCATACCCAATTTGAAAAACAACTTATCGTTCGAAGATTTTAAAACAGAAGTTATAGCTGATTATAAAATAGCTGTTGAAAGTCGAGAATGTAGCTTATTAGGACGTCGAGAGGTATTAACTGGTAAAGCAAAGTTTGGAATTTTTGGTGACGGAAAAGAAGTGCCACAATTAGCTATGGCAAAGGCATTCCTAAAAGGTGATTGGAGATCGGGTTATTATCGTGACCAAACCTTTATGATGGCCATTGGAGAACTAACAATGGAACAGTTTTTTGCTGGTCTATATGCTAATACCAATTTGGAACATGAACCCATGTCGGCAGGTCGGCAAATGGGAGGGCATTTTGTAACCCATAGTTTAAATACTAATGGTAGTTGGAAAGATCTTACTGCACAATATAATTCTAGTGCAGACATCTCTCCTACTGCTTCACAAATGCCTCGATTATTAGGTTTAGCTCAGGCTTCTAAGATTTTCAGAGAAGTTGATGGTATAAACACCACGAACTTTTCTAAAAAAGGTAATGAAGTTGCTTGGGGCACTATTGGCAATGCGAGTACTAGCGAGGGTCTATTTTTTGAAACCATAAATGCGGCTGGTGTTTTACAAGTACCCATGGTAGTAAGTGTTTGGGATGATGAATATGGTATTTCTGTACATGCAAAACACCACACCACTAAAGAGAATATTTCAGAAGTCTTAAAAGGATTTCAACGTGATAAGAATCTTAAAGGATTTGAAATTCTGCGTGTAAAAGGTTGGGATTATGCTAACCTTATTGAAACCTATCAAGAGGCTGCCGCGATTGCAAGAGAAGAACATGTCCCTGTTTTAATTCACGTTTTAGAGCTTACACAACCTCAAGGTCACTCTACTTCAGGGTCCCATGAGCGTTATAAAAGCGCCGAGCGATTAGAATGGGAAACGAGTCATGATTGTAAGGCAAAAATGCGTAAATGGATTATTGAAAGTGGCATTGCTACAAATGAAACACTAATTGAAATTGAGCGTGCTGCAAAACGAGAAGTTAGAGAAGCTAGAAAAAATGCATGGAACACCTTTTTAAAGCCTGTAAAAAAAGAACACCAAGAATTATTATCTATTCTTAAGCAAGTTGCTAACATAAGTATTAATAGGGTGTTCTTATTAAAAATTCATGAGAGTTTAGCTAACAAAGGAGAACCTACTCGTAAAGATATTTTTTCGCATGCTAGAAAAGCTTTACGTTATACTGTTGGAGAATCATTTGCTGAAAAAAAAGTACTTAGCAATTGGATTGATAAGATGTTTGAAAATATTCAGCCTAAGTTTAGTTCACATTTATATTCTGAAACGCAAGGTTCAAATATTCGAATAAAAGAAACAAAACCTACTTATAATGACGATGCCGAACTTGTTGACGGTCGTATTATTATTCGTGATAATTTTGATGCTATTTTTAATAATTACCCTGAAGCCTTAGTTTTTGGGGAAGACACTGGGAACATTGGTGATGTAAATCAAGGACTGGAAGGTTTACAAGATAAATATGGAGAACTACGTGTTGCTGATACAGGTATTCGGGAAGCTACTATTGTTGGTCAAGGTATTGGCATGGCGTTACGCGGATTAAGACCCATTGCCGAAATTCAGTATTTAGATTATATACTCTACGCATTACAAATAATAAGCGACGATTTAGCAACTTTACATTATAGAACTAAGGGCAGGCAAAAAGCACCTTTAATAATTAGAACACGTGGACACAGGCTTGAAGGTATATGGCATTCTGGTTCGCCAATGGGCGGTGTTTTAAACTTGGTAAAAGGCGTTAATTTACTAGTGCCCAGAAACATGACTAAAGCTGCCGGTTTCTACAACACCCTTTTACTTGGAGATGACCCTGCTATTGTTATAGAATGTTTAAATGGTTATCGATTAAAAGAAAAAATGCCAAACAACCTGAGCGCTATCAAAACACCTATTGGAGTTGTTGAAACTATAAAAGAAGGCTCAGATATTACTTTGGTATCGTACGGCTCTACATTGCGTATTGTTGAACAAACCGCAAAAGATTTATTAGCCGTTGGTATTGATGCTGAAATTATAGATGTGCAATCATTAATTCCATTTGATTTGAATCATGATATTGTTAAAAGCATTGCGAAGACAAATCGAATTATGATTATTGATGAAGACGTTCCCGGAGGTGCATCGGCATATATTTTAGATCAAATTTTAAATACCCAAAACGGGTTTCAATATTTAGATAGTTCGCCAAAAACGTTAACAGCAAAAGCACACAGACCAGCTTACGGTAACGATGGCGATTATTTCTCGAAGCCTTCTGCCGAAGATATTTTTGAAGCAGTTTATGGGGTTATGCACGAATCGAATCCTAATGATTTTCCTAAACTGAGATAGTTCCTTTTCAATATGAAAGCTGTATCGGTAGTTACTATTAAAAAAGAATTACAACATCAATCTAAAGAAGAATTAATAGCACTCTGCTTAAGACTATCTCGTTTTAAAAAGGAAAATAAAGAACTCCTCACCTATTTATTATTTGAATCGGAACATGAAGAAGGCTATATACAATCCGTAAAGACCTACATGGATGATGAGTTCGAAATCATAAATCGCGACAGCTATTTTTATATAAGAAAAAGTGTTCGTAAAATTCTTCGTAACGTAAAAAAGTATGTTCGGTATTCTCAAAAAAAAGAAACAGAAGCCGAATTACTCATTTATTTCTGCCAAATACTAAAAGACTACTCTCCCAGCATAACACGCAGCACACAACTACTCAACATGTACAACCGCCAATTACTTTTGGCAAAAAAGATTATTTCTGGTTTACATGAAGATTTACAGTATGATTACAATGAAATGCTTGAAGATTTACCCCATACTTATTAAATACTTTATCCATATAAACTTTCATGCTTTGTTTGAATGCTGACAGCAATATTTTATCTTTGCTCGCTTAATACGATAATGATTTATGAAGATTTCATACAATTGGTTAAAACAATTTATTAAAACAGATTGGACACCAGAACAAACCAGCGAATTACTCACAGATTTAGGACTTGAAGTTGAAGGTGTTGATGTCTATCAATCTGTAAAAGGTGGATTAGAGGGTATTGTAGTTGGCGAAGTGTTAACCTGTGTTAAACATCCAAATGCAGACAAACTTAAAGTTACCACTGTAGATGTTGGAGGAGATTCTCATTTACAAATTGTATGTGGAGCACCTAATGTTGCTGCTGGACAAAAAGTACCTGTTGCAACAATTGGAACGACTTTATATACCGAAGAAGGTGAATCTTGGACCATAAAAAAAGGAAAAATTAGAGGTGAAGAAAGCTTCGGAATGATTTGCGCCGAAGATGAACTAGGATTAGGAAAATCACATGACGGTATTTTAGTATTAGATGATAAAATTAAGATAGGTACACTTGCTGCCAATATTTTTGATATTGAAAACGACCAAGTTTTTGAAATTGGTTTAACACCAAACCGAGCAGATGCCATGAGCCATCTGGGTACTGCTCGCGATTTAAAAGCAGGTTTGGTGCAAAAGGATATTAATTTAGAATTGATTACGCCTTCTGTAAGTGCGTTTCATGTTGATAACCGCACTTTAAAAATAGATGTGAATGTTATAAACAAAGATTTAGCACCGCGCTATTGCGGTGTTACCATTTCTGGTTTAAAAGTTAAAGAATCTCCTGCTTGGTTGCAGCACCGCTTGAAAGCTATTGGATTAAGCCCTATTAACAATATTGTTGATGCCACAAATTATGTGTTACATGAACTAGGACAGCCTTTACATGCCTTTGATACTGTAAAAATGTCTGGCAATAAGGTAGAAGTTAAAACCTTAAAAGCAGGTACCAAGTTTGTAACTTTAGATGGTGTTGAACGCGAATTGCATGAAGATGACCTAATGATTTGTGATGCTGAAAAACCAATGTGTATTGCCGGTGTTTTTGGAGGTATTGATTCTGGAGTTACAGAAAACACAACCAGCATATTTTTAGAAAGCGCCTATTTTAACCCTGTAAGCATTCGTAAAACGGCTAAACGCCATGCGCTAAATACAGACGCCTCATTTAGATTTGAGCGTGGTATAGACCCAAATATTACTGAATATGCTTTAAAACGAGCCGCTTTATTAATTCAAGAGATAGCTGGCGGCGAAATAACCAGCGATATTATTGATGTCTACCCTAAAAAAATTAAAGATTTCGAGGTTCGTTTAAGTTTTGAAAACGCCAAAAAATTAATTGGAGAAGAAATCCCGAAAGAAATCATTAAACGTATTTTAACATCCTTAGATATAAAAGTAAACAATGTTACTGAAGCCGGTTTAGGCTTAACCGTGCCCGCATATAGGAATGATGTACAACGTGAAGCTGATATTATTGAAGAAATATTAAGGGTTTATGGGTACAACAATATTAAAACTACAGAAAAATTAAACGCTTCTATTTCTAATACATCTCGTTTTGAAGATTATAAAATTCAAAATGTAATTGGTAACCAATTAGCGGCCCAAGGTTTTTTTGAAATCCTTTCAAATTCGCTCACCACACCTAATTATGTTGCTTTAAGCGAACAACTAAAAGAAGAACATAATATAACTATGCTTAACCCTTTAAGTAATGATTTGTCTGTTTTAAGACAGTCGTTATTATTTTCGGGATTAGAAGCAGTATCATTTAACATTAACAGAAAACGCTCTGATTTAAAACTATTTGAATTCGGAAAAACATACCATGGTTTTGGTGATAAAAGAGAAGAGTTTAAACATTTATCCATTCTTGTAACGGGGAATCAAAATTCAGAAAATTGGCATAGTCCCAGTAAAAAAAGTGATTTCTTTTTAATGAAAGGACTTATCATTTCTATTCTTGAGCGTTTGGGCATTTCTAGATTCAAAGAATCACCAATTAGCAATGATTTATTTGCAGAAGGACTAACTTTAGGATTAGGAAAAAACAAACTGGTCGATTTTGGTTTGATAAAGAAACCCGTATTAAAACATTTTGATATTTCTCAAGAAGTAGTTTTTGCTGATTTTAATTGGGATGCTATTTTAGATGTGTTAAAGCGCAATAACATTAAGTTTAAATCGATTCCAAAATATCCTGAGGTTCGCCGTGATTTTGCTTTATTATTAGACGATAATATTTCATTTGACGCTATATATAAGATTTCCAAACAAACTGAAAAACAATTACTTAAAGATGTTAATTTGTTTGATGTTTATCAAGGCAAAAACTTACCTAAAGGTAAAAAGAGTTATGCCGTTAGTTTTACTTTACAAGATGAAAACAAAACGCTTACCGATAAGCAAATAGACAAGATTATGTCTAAGCTTCAATCAAACTTTGAAAAGCAACTTGGCGCTGAACTAAGGTAATTTTATTTTGAAAAAACTCTTAGTATTCAGCTTAATAATCTTTTGTTCATGCAAATTAAATGCGCAACAATTTTTAGCAACAGAAAAAACAGCAGATACTTCATCTATTGGCAAGCTAGCGTTATATGATTTAAAAAATGGAATCAAAAATGTTGGTCATTCCTTCTCTAGACCTTTTCATTGGAAAAAGAAGGATTTATCAACGCTAGCCACTGTTTTAGTAAGTGCTTTGGCGCTTTCAACAATTGACGATGAGGCCAGCGAACTATTTATTCGAAATGAACCACATGTTCCCATTTTATTTCAAGAAGTAGGGACACGTTTTGGAAGCCCACAAGTTTATTTTATTGCTAATGCTGGATTGTATGGAGTCGGATTATTTACTAAAAACGAAAAAATAAGAAAAACCAGTATTTTAATTATCTCATCTTCTTTTACCTCTGGTATAATTCAAAGTTTAAGTAAAACTGCTTTTGGTAGAAGCCGCCCTAAAAATGGTCTAAAAAGTACCGAATTTAGGTTTTGGTCTAGAGAACCAGGACTTCACTCTTTTCCATCTGGTCATACGGTATTATCGGTTACAATGGCTCATGCTATTGCTAAACAGTTTGATAATACTTGGACAAAAATTGGTATATACACTTTAGGGTCTGTCGCTCCAATTTCAAGACTATTTGCTGGAGCACATTGGCCAACGGATGTTGGAGTTGCTGCTGTATTAAGCATTGTTGTGGTAGATAGCATAGATAAGTTCATGTTCAATTCAAATTCTTACAAGTATAACAAAAAAGAAAAGCTCATAAGTTGGAGATTAAGTTTTACAGGTGACAAAATTGGGCTAATAGGGTCTTTTTGAGCGGTTTCAGAATTATAGACTATTCTACTTAACCTATTAATGGTATTCATTTTTTTCGTACCTTTAAGAAGGACTCTTTAAAACTTATAGCTATGTCAAACTACATTAAAGTATTTACTGGTGATATTATTATTGCACAACGTATTGTTGCTGATTTAGAGAAAGAAGACATAATTCCTGTTATAAAAGACCAAACCGATTCAGGGCTTACCCCTCTTTTTGGCTCTTCTAATTCAATACTTAAACAAATTTTTGTCCATAAAGATGAACTTGATAAAGCTGTTTTAGTTGTTGAAAATATTACTTCAGAATTACAATCTTGATGCTTTCTATCTCTTTGAAGTAACTTTCCAAAGGAGAGAAAAATAAATTACGTTATAATTACGCAGTAACCGCATACATTTTATCACGCAATTCCTTAATCTTTTTGTCTTGCATGTATTCATCAAATGTTGTGTAACGGTCTATAACGCCATTTGGGGTTAACTCCACCACTCTATTTGCAACAGTTTGAGCAAACTCATGGTCATGCGTTGTAAATAATATGGTGCCTTTAAAGTTTTTAAGCGAGTTATTAAACGCTGTAATACTTTCTAAATCTAAATGATTAGTTGGTTCGTCTAATTGTAACACGTTAGCTCTCATCATCATCATACGAGACAGCATACATCTTACTTTTTCACCCCCTGATAATACGGAAGATTTCTTAAAAGCCTCTTCCCCACTAAAAATCATTTTTCCTAAAAACCCACGGATATTTACTTCTTCGCGCTCTTCTTCTGTAGTTGCCCATTGGCGCAACCAATCTATTAACGTTAACTCATTATCAAAAAACTCACTATTATCCAAAGGCAAATAGGATTGTGTGGTTGTAACACCCCACATGAACTTACCAGCATCAGCTTTTTCTTTGTTATTCAGTATTTGATAAAAAGCCGTTGTAGCTCTAGAATCTCTAGAAAACACAACAACTTTATCGCCTTTTGCTAGATTTAAATCAATGTTTTTAAATAAGACTTCACCTTCGGTAGACGCTGCTAAGCCTTCAATATTTAATATTTGATCACCAGCTTCTCTTTCACGTTCAAAAATAATAGCCGGGTAGCGACGACTTGTTCGTCTAATATCACCAATATTAAGCTTTTCAATCATTTTCTTTCTACTAGTTGCTTGCTTACTTTTTGCAACATTGGCAGAAAAACGACGTATAAACTCTTCTAATTCTTTTTTCTTTTCTTCGGCTTTTTTGTTTTGTTGTGCATGCTGTCTTGCTGCTAATTGAGAAGACTCATACCAAAACGTATAGTTCCCAGAATAATGATTTATTTTTCCGAAGTCAATATCTGAGATATGCGTACAAACCGCATCTAAAAAGTGTCTATCATGCGATACTACAATAACACAGTTATCATAATTTGCCAAAAAGTTTTCTAGCCACGAAATGGTTTCATAATCTAAATCATTGGTAGGCTCATCCATAATCAGTACGTCAGGATTTCCAAATAAAGCCTGTGCCAATAATACACGTACTTTTTGTTTTCCATCTAAATCTGCCATCAAAGTATGATGAAACTCTTCTTTAATACCTAAATTAGATAACATGGAAGCTGCATTACTATCGGCATTCCAACCATCCATTTCTTCAAATTTAACTTGAAGCTCACCTATTTTATCAGCATTCTCATCCGTATAATCAGCATAAAGTGCATCAATCTCAGTTTTAATTTTGAATAGGGGTTTGTTACCCATCAAAATCGTTTCCAAAACTGTATGCTCGTCATATAAATTATGATTTTGCTCCAACACAGACATACGTTTACCTGTTTCTAAAGACACATGACCAGATGTTGGCTCTTGTTGTCCAGAAATAATCTTTAAAAATGTAGATTTCCCAGAACCATTGGCACCAATTATACCGTAGCAATTACCATTATTAAAGGTGGTATTTACTTCATCAAAAAGAACGCGTTTACCAAATTGTACTGAAAGGTTAGATACTGATAACATAAGGGTTATTTTAATTTTTTTGCAAAAGTAGAAAATTACACTCATAAGACGAAACTTAGAGCCTCTAATTTTAAGTATTTAAAGCTTTTAAGCAGTTTTTTGTTTAGTAAACATTTAACAACGCATTAACAGGACTTTATAAATACAAGCTATATTTTTGTTTATATAAAATACACTCAGAAGGGATTTATGAAGTTATATTTTACATTTATATTAATTCTCATAGCATTTTTTTTCGGCTGCAAAAAAGATGGTAATGAAACCACAATTGATTATGCATATCTTGGCGGCGAAATTATTAACCCAAATACAGACTACGTCATACTATATAAAGATAAAAGCATTGTTGATACCATTACGCTAGATGGTCGAAATAGGTTTCTTCATAAAGTTAACAATATACAGCAAGGTCTGTATACTTTTAGACATGGTGGCGAGTATCAAATGATTTTGCTCGAACCAAAAGATAGTGTGCTTTTTAGATTAAACACTTTAGATTTTGATGAATCGTTGGTTTTTACAGGCATAGGCGATAAAAAAAACAACTATTTGATTAATGAGTTTTTAGAAAACGAAAAGGAAGAAAAGCACAATATAAAACTCTGCCAATTAAACCCTCATGCTTTTCAAAAATACGTAGATTCTATACGAGCATCTAAAATTAAAACACTTGAAACATTCACAAGAAAACATAAACCATCTCCTTTGTTTGAAAAATATGCTCAAGCAAACATAGATTATCGGTATTATTCAAGTAAAGAAGTATATCCTTTTTGGCACTATGGTAAAAATAAAATGGCTATTTTAAAATCATTACCTGATAATTTTTATGATTATAGAAAAGACATTAATTATAACGATGAATTTTTAAGTAATTATTTTAATTACAGTACATTCTTAAGACACAACTTTAGTAATTTAGCCCTTAAATCTCATAATAACCATTCTGATAACCAATCGTTTAACAGAGGGTCGTTGTGCTACAATTTAGACAGACTTAAACTTATAGACAGCTTGGTAACAAACACTTCTATTAAAGATGATTTGTTATATCATTTCACTATGAGTTACCTATCGAAGTGTAAAAATGAAGAGAAAAACAATGCTATTTTAGAGTCTTACTTAAGTAAAAGCAAAAGTGAAGAAGGAAAAAAAATGATGGTACGCTATGCAAATTCTTTAAACAATTTAAAAGAAGGATCAAAATTACCACCTATAAATCTTGTTGATTATAATGCTGGCGAAATTGAAATTAATTCAGCAATACAAACACCAACAGTGGTTAGTTTTTGGTCTCAAATTTATTATGAACATTTTAAAGAAAGTCATTATAAGCTGAAAGAATTAAAAGTAAAGTATCCAGAAATAAAATTCATTACTATAAATGTAGATGCATATGGTTTAGATAATTCTAAGAAAATGCTTCTTGAGCATGGGTTTGATTCTACTAACGAATATCAGTTTAAAAACCCCGTAGAAACTTCTGAAATTTTAGCCATACACCCTATGACTAAAACAATCATTATTGATAAGAATAAAAAGATTATTAATAACAATACAAATCTTTTTTCAATACATTTTGAAGAACAACTGCTTGGTTTGATAAATAGATGACAAGTTAGAAGTTAGAAACTTATACTTTTTTAAATCATAACTTATAGTGGTTCATCAAAAGCTTTTCATAAACTTTATCAGGTAAAATTCGTTTTAGAACAATAGAGAATTTCTGCATAAACTCCCCTACTTTATAATGCACTTTAGGGTTTGGTGTCTTAATGATTTTATAAACAGCCTTTGCCATAATGTTTGGATTGCTGCCATTATCAACATGGGTATTCATTAAATCTAACGTATCTCCATAAGGCTTTTTGTAAGGCGAATTATCAAGCAATGGCGCATGGTATCTACCAGCCGCAATATTAGTTGCAAAATCTCCTGGGGCTACGTTAGTCATTTTAATATTAAAGTCTTTTAACTCCATTCTAAAAGCTTCTGTTAAAAGTTCTAAAGCACCTTTACTAGCACTATAAACACCTCTGTATGGTAGTCCCATATAACCCGCAATAGAAGTTATATTTATTATTAAACCAGAATTTTGCTCACGCATCTTTGGTAATACAGCTTTAATAACATTAATAGGTCCAAAAAAATTGGTATCAAAGTTGTTTTTAATTTCTTCTTCTGGAATTTCTTCAATGGGGCCTGTAATTCCAGCTCCAGCATTATTAATAACAATATCTAATTTGTTTTCTTTTTCAATGATGGTAGTAACAGCAAGTTTAATTGAGGCCATATTTGAAACATCTAAAGCCAAAATAGGAAAACAACTGTCCTTATACTTTTCTGGATTTCTGCTGGTCCCATAAACCTTAAATCCTTTTTCATTTAAGTATTCTCCTATAGACTTACCTATACCTGAAGACCCTCCTGTAATTAAAACAACTTTAGACATATTTTGAATAAAAAATTATAAGTATGAAATTGAATTTTATAAAAATACAACTTAAAATAATGAGATTTCCATCTTCATGAAAATGTTCAATAAGCTAAAAAATCTTGATTCGCAAAAGCTTTCAAGATTTAAGTTTAAATTAAGATTCCCACCTTCGTGGGAATGTACAAAATTAAAATATTTCATTTCGCTATGCTTATAAAATCTCAATTTAGCGCACAAAAAAAGGCAAGCTACCTACATCACACCGCTACGACCATTTACCTTTGCTTCGTTCCCGACCTGGAGGATTCAACAGGAGCTGGTTGTGTAGGACTTGCCAGTGGCAAAGATACAACCTTTTAAAATTTTCACAATGATTTTTTAAACTGATTTTAAATAAATATCTTGCTTCAAATTAAAAGTTTAAAATGAATACCTACAAATATCTAACAATCATATTTTTAAGCGGAATCCTTATGTCTTGTGGTTCAAACTCTGGTCAGAAAAAAAGTGATTTCACTATTGAAACAAACGCTGAAAAGGGTAATATTTCTAATAATAAAACCTTAAAACTTTCTTTAGAGAACAAAAAAAATCATACTATAGACTCCGTTATTTACACTTTAGAAGGTAACCGCACTACAGACAACTTTATATTAAAAAACGTTAAACTAGGCAAGCAAACAATTGAAGCTACGGTTTACTTTAATGGCGAAAAGGAAGTAACAACTTCTGCTATAACCATTTTGAATAGTGATACGCCAAAAGTTTACACTTATAAAATTATTAACGAATATCCACACGATATAACATCTTACACGCAAGGCATAGAGTTTTTTGGTGATACACTTTATGAAAGTACGGGTCAGTACAAAGAATCTAAACTAAGAAAACTAGATTATAAAACAGGTAAAGTCATTAAAAACATTAATCTAGCTGATGAATATTTTGGAGAAGGCCTTACTATATTAAATAACAAAGTGTATCAGCTAACATGGCAAGAAGGTACAGGCTTTGTTTATGATGTAAACACTTTTGAAAAACTAAGCAGTTTTAAATATGGAAACAGCAAACAAGGTTGGGGATTATGTAATAATGATAAAATAATCTATAAAAGTGACGGCACAGAGAAAATATGGCTTTTAGATCCTGAAACTTTAATTGAACAAGAATTTATCCAAGTATACACTAACAAAGGAAAAATTATTGGAATTAATGAAATGGAATGGATTGATGGCAAAATATATGCTAACCGCTATCAAAAGAATGGTGTAGCCATCATTAATCCGAAAAATGGTGCAGTAATTGGGGTTATTGACTTTACCCCTTTAAAGAAAAAAGTTAAACAACATGAAGGTTTAGATGTTTTAAACGGTATAGCTTATAATCCTAAAACGAAAACTATTTTTGTAACTGGTAAACGTTGGGATAAGTTGTTTGAGGTTGAAATTATTGAGAAATAGAAATCTAAAAGTAATCCCAAAACCAAATTCATTGTACACTATCAGGAAGTTGAAAACCCCTTATAATATTTTTCAAACCCTCCTAATTTCGATGAAATCGAAATTGTCCTCGCTTTAAAGAAAAGGGAGGAACAAGTTTTGATTATATTTTGACTTTAAATTGGTTAAAACATCATTTTTTTTAACCTAAGAGACACTTTTCCTCTTAAAAAGAAAGGAGTGCCTGATGCAAAATAAATGACTTCAACTCATCTGATCGGACTTGCAAGAAAAAAGGGATAAATTATTTACGCACGGCACTTTGCACGCACGGACAATTACTAATACCCTGTAAAAAGTTAAGACCAATAGTAACTACATGGGTTCCAGAATTGTATGCAGATAATTCGTTAGTGGTTATTTGATACGCATATCCAAAATAGAAAATAGACTTCTGAAAACCTACCATAGGTCCTATGTTTAATGGCTTTAAGAACTGGTCGTTAAGAAATCTATAGGATATACCTGCCCAAAAATAATCTTCGTTTCTATTATACTTTCTGAATTTAAAATTCACATCGGTACTAGAACGTCTATCACTACTAAACATTTGATAATATATTGAAGGTTCAAATTCTAATCCGCTCTTTTTCGGACCTCTAAATGTGTATCCTGAATATACTTGATAGTTTAAAAGTAAGTTTGGTTCCGATATTCTAATTTTTTCATCTAGTTTTTTAGAAAGAATATTATTTGCATTAAAGCTTAAAAAGAACCCTTTGAATCTGTATAAAGCACCAACATCAAAATTGTTATTTGAAGTCCGCCTATCATCTGTAATTAATGGATTGCTAATTGGCAAACCATCTCCATTATGAAATTTACTGGTGTCTACTCTAAAATTATTAATGTTATAAGAAATACCGAACGATAAATATTGTTTTGAATAATAATCTAGCGTAAGGTGATGTGCAAAAGAAAATTTAGCCCCGGTTTGAATCGTATTACCATTTCTATCGTTATACAATGACAACCCAACACCTGTTCGATCTGCAATTCTAGCATCACCATAAATGGATTGATTATCTGGTGCGCCTTTTATTCCAACCCATTGTGTTAAACCATTTGCTCTAATTTTTAAATTATCGCCAATACCGGCATAAGTTGGTGAGACTACAAAGTTGTTATCTGCTAAATACTGAGTAAAAACAGGTAAATTTAACTCTTGTCCATAGCCATTTGCTATAACCAGTAGAAGTAAATATATGTATAGTTTTTGTATTTGCATAATTCTTAATTTAGAGGGTAACAGCACTAATTTTTGTTATCTATAAAGGGTAAAGTGCCCAACAAAGTCGCGATCATTTTTTGGGTCATTTAGCTGCACAACGTACCAATAATCTCCTGTTGGCAATTCAATGCCCTTATATTTACCATCCCATTTATCTCCCACTCTTAGAGTTGCTATTTTTCTTCCATATCTATCAAAAATATCAACTGTTAACTCTTTATATTGCGAAGTACATCCTGGTCCCCATTCTTCACTCCTAGGAGTAAAATAATTTGGAATACATACATCAATAAATTCAAAATACCTTGTAGCAGAGGCAAAACAACCGTTGCTATCCGTTACCGTAACCGTATAGTCGCCAGATTCGTAAATAAGGAATGTGTTTTCATCTCCATAGTCTTCACCATTCAAGGTGTACACATAAGGAGCAGCACCTCCCGAAGTCGCAGCCACAATCTGGTTTATTTCTTCGCCATCATCTAATGCCAATTCTAATACATCAAATTGAGAAATATCAAACAATTCAGTCCTTTGTATACAACCATTAGTATGTCGTACATCAATAAAATGACCAATCCCTGGTGGTACATCAACAAAAACATTATTAACTTGATAAGACCCTCCATTTAATGAGTAATCCAAATCTGCTAGATTGGTTATGCTAGCATCTACTGTTACTGTAACTGTATTGGTAGACAGATTATTTGTACATCCAAATTCTACCTCAACCTCAGGGTTAATTATTACGGATTCCGGGAACGTAATATTCCATTCCGTTAAACAACCTAGATTATCACTTACAAATACTATATGATCGCCACCACCTAATCCAGTAAAATCAAATTGTGTTTGCGTTAAAGTTCCTGTAGTATAGGTGCCATTAATATCATCTAAACTTACACTATAAGGTAAATCCCCTCCAGAAATTTCAATACTGAATGCTCCATCTAAATCACCATCACAAACTTCTGGAACTAATGAGTTTGCAACAATATTAAGCATGACAGGTATTGGATCTTCAATAATAAAATCGAAAATTATGAAACAACCTAGTTCATCTTGAGCAATAGCTTGATAATTTCCAGGCGTTAGATTTTCAAAAATAGGAGATTCAAAAAACTGGTTCAATTGTGGTGAAATTGCATATTTTATAATGCCTGTTCCACCAGAAGCGGTAATTTCTAAACGTCCATTATTTGTTCCAGGACAGGTTACATTGGTAGCTATGAAATTAGCAATTAATGGTGTTGCAGGTTCTGTAATAGGGATTTGTGCACTTGTTGTTAAACAATCACCACTATCTACTTGTACTTGATATGTTCCAGAAGGAAGTTCTGTAAAAACACCAGGACTATTTTGAGTTACTGGCAAAATATCATTCCCAGATGTGTCTTGCAATGTATAAACATAATTACCCAAACCACCTTGAGCAGTCGCAATTATAACTCCAGTATTATCACCAGTACAATTAATTGTGGCATTCATCGCATCCAAATCTACTAGTAATGTTGGTAGTGGATCTATAGTAATTTCATTTGAAATATTGGCTACACAACCATTAGCATCCCTAACATAATATTGATAAGTCCCATCTGATACTGGAAATGTTACCGAGGATGTCAAAGTTCCTAGAACTGTTGTAAAGGAAGCTGTATCACTATATTCATAAGACCCTGTGCCTCCAGTGGCACTTAATGTGAGTGTTGTGTTAGTTAAACACGTTTGAGATGTTTCTTTTACTAAACTAGCCTGAATTTGAGTCGGTTCTGTTATTGTAACATTTGCAGTTGTAAACGTACAATTGTAACCATCAGCTATTACGACGTTATAAGTTCCGATTCCTAATCCATCAAAAGTTGGAGATGTTTGAGGCCCAGATGAACTTACGGTTGGCGAAACCATATTCAATGTATAAGAATAATTTGTGCCTTGCCCTCCTGTTACAGCACTTATTGTAATTGTTGCATCGGTATCGCCAAAACAAGATAATAGATTGGTGCTAGCTGTAATAGTTCCATCTATTGGAGTTGGTAAATCCAGTATTACATTTTCAGATACAATACATCCTCCAGCGTCTCTAACATTAACAGTGTAAGGCCCAGTAGATAAGTTTGTAAATGTTCCGTTAGGTGAATATGCCACTGTTGAAGTTCCAGTTAGTTCATATTCATAAGTTCCCCAACCACCGTTAGCAATGGCTGTGATTGTTCCTTTATCGTCATCACAAGTTACATTAGACGTTTCAGTAGCCACTAATGTTAATGCATCTAAAGGTGACGAAATAATCACATTTGATGTAGCAGAACAAAACGGGCTAGCAGTTTCTATAATAACTACGGAATACGTTCCTGCTAATAATCCTGTAACGGTTTCTGGGTTTGTTGATGTATTAGCAGAAACAATTCCTAAAACAGACACACTAGAACTATCAAATACTTCATAAGTATAAGGTCCTGAATACCCACTAACATTAATTTCGAATGCACCGTTATTATCTCCAAAACAGGTTACTGCTGTTGATGTTGTTGTAAAAGCTGGAGGTATTGAAGCAGGTAAAACTATCGTAACATCTTCTGAACATAAAGTTGAAGCATCAGTGATTGTAACCGTATAAGTTCCAAATGGAACACCAGAAAACATATTGCCACTTAAGGTTATTGATGCAGGATTTGGACTTATAGCATACGTATAAGATCCTGTTCCACCATATCCTGTTATAGTTATCTGTCCATCATTATCATTACAAGTTGGCAATGCAGTTACCGCTGGCGTCAACCCTATTGGAGTTTCAATATCAACAGACACTAAATTTCCGCAACCATTAGCATCTTGAATTTCAACGGTATGGGTTCCTGATGATAAATTTGAAATAGAAAAAGGTGCAGTACGTGTCTGAAAAGCACCGCCATCAATACTATAACTATAAGGTGCTATTCCTATAGTTGTTAAAGTGACATCAATTTCAAAATTACCCTCTGTTACCATACATTGATTGTTTAACGTGGCAGTAATCACAGGTTCTGGGTCTGATGTTAAAACTAAAACAGGAGTAGATTTTATACAACCATAAGCATCTATAACATGTACGTAATAACTATTAGCATTTACATTAAATGTGCTAGCAGCCCCCCAAGAAGGGTCTGTTGCCAAAGGTGCTGTTGCCGAAGTAGTTAATTGATATAAATATGGAGGTGTACCATCTGTTGCAATAGCGTTTATAACTCCTGAATTTGGATTACAATTAGCATTGTTATCAACGGTAGCCGAAATATCTAAATCTATAGCAGATTCGGTAATATTAAAAGGAATTGTTACCACACTACACCCTGTATTAGGTCCAGTGGTTTCAGTAATTAAAACAAAATAAGTCCCAAAAGATAATGGTCCTAAATTTGATACTGATAGTGTTCCACTAGCTGGTACTGTACCGGTTCCGCTAACTGCTGTTGTGATTAACGATAATGAATCAAAAATCTCATAACTTATATCAGTAGAGACTCCATAAATACTATTGACAGTAAACGAAACGTTTCCATCTGCACTACCTATACAAGTAATATTATTTGAAGTTAGAGCGCTTCCGGTCAACGTTGAATTTGTTGGAACTGGTGCTGTTGCTGTTTCATAATAACTACAACCTGTTGAAGCATCATAAACAATAAACGTATATGTCACTCCTGGAATTAAACCTGTAAACGTGGCATTTTGACTTCCAAAAGAATCTTCTGCAACCCAAGTACCTCCCGGAGGTGGTGGCGGAACAACCCCTCTATAAATATCAAAGAAGAAAGGTCCTGTGCCTACTAAAGTTGTTCCTATATCAACAACCGCTTCACCTCCAGTTATACAATCTGCTGTCGTATTTATTGAAATGTCTAAATCATTTGGGGGTGATGCCACTAATACATCTTGAACTAAATTTGAACAACCATTAGAGTCAACTACATTAATTTGATATAATCCAAAATCAACCACATCAAAAGTTGTCGAGATTGTTCCTGAAGCATTAAGTTCAGAAGCGGAATAACCATTCGTACCTGTTACAAAATAATTATATGGTGCAGTTCCACCAGTTACACTATTCACTATTACTGATCCTTTTGAAACTCCAAGCGCACCACAAGTAATAGGAAGCGCAGTTGACGATACCACAATAGGAGTTGGTTCAGCAATTGTAATTGTTTCTATATCGGTACATGAATTTGCATCAGTCAAAGTAATCGTATAATCACCAGCTGGCAATCCTGAGGTCTGTGTTCCATAATCTGTTCCTGTAGAATCATTATTTACATTAATAACAAATTGAGGCGTTCCAACAGTATTATTGATTGTTATTTCAATAGCTGCGTTAGAGTCTCCGTTACATAAAATAGGTTGTGTTTGTACAACCGAAGTTATTTCTGGTAATGAAATAACATTTATAGTTTGAATTCCTGATTCTGCAGTACATCCATTGGCATCCGTTATTTGAAATTGATAAGTACCATCTGTTGTTGCTGTATGATTAAATGATGCTCCAGTTACCGTAATTGAACTACCATAAGCGCCTCCATTAAATGATACCGCATAAGTAAATGGTGCTGTGCCACCTGAAATAGTACCTGAAATGATACCGTCTGGTGAAGTGGTACAATCTAAATCTTTCGTTACAATTGTACTTAGGTTTAATGGTGGTAACGGAGGAATTGTAAAAGATTCACTGTAAACACAATTGTAAGCATCTCTTACTTGAAATGTATAGGTATCAGGTGTTAATCCTGCAAAAACATTCGATGTTTGGTATGCTGTAGCCGAAGCTGCCGGTGCTATAATTTGATATTCTAATGGTGTTGTACCTCCTGTTATTCCTGCTAATGTTACATCAGAAGTCATTGCAGGACAACTTAAAGGTGTATTGCTAAACGTTAAATCCGTTGGTGGATTTAAGGGGTCTAATGTTATCGGTGCTAAAACAAAAGTACAACTATTAGCATCTTGTATAGTTATGGTATAAGTACCATCTGTTAATCCTGTAAACGTATTTCCTGCTTGAAATATAACACCATCAAGGCTATATAAAAGCGTTCCTGTTCCGCCAGAAGCACCAGAAACGTTAATAGTTCCATCGGCACTACAGGTATAAGGTGTTGCTGTTGCAGTTCCTGTAATTGGTGTTGGTGCAGCAATAATTATTGGTTGCGGGTCTGAAAGACATACATCAGCACCAATCATATATTGGACCACAGCACTGTAATTGCCTGTAGATAAACCAGTAAAAACCTGAGAGTTAAAAAATGTTGTTCCTCCATCTATACTGTATTCCAAAGTATTTCCATTGGCATTGGTCACATTAAATGTTATGGTACCATCTGTGGAGTCAGCACATAAAATATTTGTACTGGTAACGGTAAACTCTGGAGGCAATATACCTTCTACTGTTATTGAGGTGGTTGCACTACAGTTGTTTGAATCTATAACCGTGATGTCATACACACCTGGTGTTGATGCTGCTATTATAGGTGAGTCTTGAGAAATTGACGCACTATTTACATAATAAATATACGGAGGTGCGCCTCCAACAGGATAAACGGTTAGTTCGCCATCGGTACAGCTTAATGGTTTAGTGAGCGCTACAGTAGCTGTTAATAGCGGAGGTTCTATAATGATAATATCATCACTAAAAGTACATCCATCATCAGTAGATACAGTATAAGTATAAGTCCCTGGATTAAGGTTTGCAAATGTGTAATCACTTTCCATAATTGGACCAACACTATTAATTAAAATCCCACCTTCTGAGATACTAAAATAATACTGTGGCAAGGCATCATTAGCGGCTAATTTTATAGTACCCTTATCACCATAACAATATGGTTGAGTGACAAATGTAGAAACCATAAAATCCCTAGCTCTAACATAAACACTCGGTGTTTCAAAAATACATGGATTTGTATCCACACCTATTTGTCTAATATAAATTATATAATAATTAGCCGTGTTAATAGAAAACACATTGCTAGTTTGATAGTTTGAACCGTCAATACTATACTCATAACCACTAGGTACACCACCAACTGTTATTTCGCCTGGCGTAGTACATATAATGTCTTTAGATGTGGCTGTGGGATTTAATAAGTTTTGATAGACGTTAAAGTAAAAAATACTAAAACATCCACCAGGATAATTTATAACAATCCTGAATTGTCCAGAAGTATTCGCAACATAATCGGGCCCCATAGCTATCTGATTCCAAGTACATTCAGAATTTTCATTAGCACAATCATCTATTGTTAGAGCAGGACAACTATTTTCATCTAATTTTTCCCAAATAACAGAGGAAGCATCGCTAATTCCCGTATTAATAGATCTAGTCGCATTAGCACCACATAAAAATATGTAGGGTAAAACTTTACCATCATTTGGACAAATTGGTAATAAATCAGCAAAAGGTATGATGGGATTTGTAACTGTATTTCCATAAGGAATCACATTAATCGTTTCTTCAATGGATATACACGTAGATGAGGTTGTATTACTTACATAATAAGTACCCGTTTCTGTTGCAGTATATGTTTGATCCGTACTTATTACTGGTGTTCCTGTTTGGCTTGTAGACCATGAGTAGCTATCATAACCATCTGAAGCTGTTAAAATAACACTCGCACCACACAACACTTCATTCCTTTCGAAAGTACAATTCGATATATCTACTAAAAAATTGGTAGACCCAGGAGTTCCTAAACATTCTACTGAAGCAAAACTTCCTTCATCTTGAATGATAGCTGGGTTAATAACACCTCTATAAGTAGCAAAGGCTTGGTTTTTAATTTCATTAGAACATGCTTGACTCAAGTCATAACAATTAGGAACTACTTGTACTGCTATTCGAATAACAAATTCAGGATCGTTAACTTCTACAGAGCTATCTGGTATATTAAATATAAGCGTTCTAGTTACAGGATCATAAGATTGTAACGTTGCTCCACCAGCATTGCTTAAATCAATATCTGTTAAAGGGTCGAAAACAATATTATCTGGAAGTACATCTTTTAAGGTGAATTGAGTAACGTTATCATTACCAACACTTTGATAAGTAATTTCATAAAATAAATTTTGTCCAAGATTTACATCTGCACCATCAATATCGTCACCAGCAGTATTAACAACAATTTTGGTAAGGTCTATGTCTGGGGCAATAATATCTACGGCAAAGGCACTAAAAAAAGCGAATATAGGGTCCGCTTGTCCTCTAGCGACTTGTAATGTAAAAGAAGCTGAAGACACATTATTCTTAATATATTCAGGTTCTGCTCCAAAAATTTCCAAAAAACCAGTATCATACCCTAAGGTATTTGTTCCAGATGGTGTTCTAGGGTTTGAAATACCATTATTATTTTCAATAACAGAACCAAAAAATTTATTTGCAGGTCTCAAAGGAGTTGTAACCTCTTTACCATTAATTTCCAACTTAGTTGCCCTTTTGGTTTTATCGCCATCTAAAGCTGCATAAGCAAATTGTAAATCTATAGGGCCTGATTGTGGTGTTGTAAAACCTGTAACAGGAACCTCTTCATAATGACCATCGAAGATATGACTAAAGCCATCAAAACTTGTGAAGGATTTCATATGAAGATTAGGGTTTTCATAAATTACAAAAAGTGTCCAACCAGCACTTAAACCCGTTGAATAATTGGAGCCTTCACTAGATATTACATTTGCCACTGTATAATCACCTTCTATATTGCTTGACAAGCCTGATAATAAATCAGTTACATCTGCATAACAGGCATATGGCGTATTACCGGGTTCACTATCTTCTGCTATAATTGGATCAACAAAAGCATCATAGATGATTTCTCCATCTATATCTACATAAGTTGTGCTTTCTGGTAATTTAAATTTTACTTTATTTATGTCTGTTCTACTTCCATCTTGAAGAACAGCTCCCCAATACAAAGCTGCATATACCACTCTATAACAAGTTGTTGGATTTCCGTCTGGCTGGATTGGCATTAAAAGTTCAGCACCACTAGAGTTAAAAGTAGTTACATCATTATCAATATCAATATATTGCATGGATATATCCTGATTATCTACTGTATCATTATTGAATGGAGCATTGCTTTCACCAAGAATATTATTACCAACAACAAGCATACTGCCCTTAACATCCATGTTTTTTCTTATTGAAAACGTTTTATAAGTTTGAGCAATACCTTTGATCCCTAATAATAAAAATAAAACAATAAAAACTAATTTATAGTAAGTAGATTTTTTCATGGGGCTATATTTAGTACTTCTCTTTAGCTGCGACTGACTACAAAGAAGTATTTCTTGTTATTAAACATATTAAATTAGATAAATACTTACATGATTTGTCATTCATCTGAATTTAACGTTATTAAACGTGGTAAATATCGGAAATATATTTGTAACAATAAAGGGAGCAGGAAGATTTATGACGGTTTATCGAAATTCTACAACTTTTATCGATAAAATATAAGTATTTTGTAGTATTTTTAATTCATTTTATATAGAATTACCATTTCTATAAAACAAAATTTATTGTGTTGCTCTTTTTATTTAATAAGAAGAAATAACACTTGGTATAAGATGAAGTAAAAAACTATGTGATCTGGACTTAAGAACATAACACAAATTAAAACATAAATGTTAAGTTGTTAATATTTTTATTGTTTAGGTGTTTCAGACCTGTAAAGTTTTTGTGCTTTTTAACCCTCCTAATTTCGATGAAATCGAAATTGTCCTCCCTTTTTCAAACAAAGGGAGTAACAAGTTTAATTTATGTTTTTAGAAAAAATAAAACCAAACAGATTAATAAATCTTATATATTTATTAGCAATCCACAAAATTTTGGATAAACTCGATAAACTCAATTTTCTATTTTAACCATAGACATTTTACTATTATATGGTTTACTTCCTTTTGATTCTAATGCTGTTTTGGCTTCATTGATATTATTAAATTTATCATAATAAATATAATACTTGCTCGTATTCACGTCATAAAAGAAGTTAACATTAGCTTGTCCAGCAGATACTGTTTTGGTTAAGAACTCATCTCTTTTATTCACATCACTATGTACAGCAACAACCAAGTAATAGCCACTCTCAACATGCTTAATATCTTTTACAATCTGTATGTTACTCAGTTCTTCTCCATTATCAAAATCTTCTTTTGTTAGCGGTGTTTCACTGATATCAGTAAATTTCTTGATTCGCTCTAAAGTTGCTCTATCTTTCAAATATCGATCTTGCTCATTATCGTATGCCGCACGTTTTATTCTTCGTTTTCTTTCTATTTCTGTGGCCACTTTAATCTCATCAAGCGTTGACATTAAGTTTTCTTTAGACTGAACAGTTTGGGATTGTTCAATTTTTAATTTTTCTATCTTTTTCAAATAAGAAATATTAAGTGAATCTTTTTTGTTTCTGATTTTCTTAAGCCTTTCATTATATAAATCTTCTAATTCTTGAACCTTTTCATTTTGACTTTTTATTGCATCATCAATCTCTACTTTTAGCGATTCTAATGCCGCATTTTCTGCTGTAACGCTTTTAAAAGCCTTTGGAGCCTGAAAAATCCCTTTTTCACTTAAATCATTTTCTTCTTTTAAATTTTGAAGGTCTTGCTGTTTATTAGCTACTTTTTCACTTAACCTTAATAACAAATCTTGTTGCTCTATTTTAGAATTCGACATTAATTTAGTTAGACTTTCCATGGCTAAAGCTTCTCTATCTCTTGCAGTTGAAACCAATACCCCATCCAATTCTAAGGTATCTATTTTTTGTTTTGCTTCAGATTCTTCTTTAACTCTTGCGATTTCTACTAATTTAGCTTGTGCTTCTTGCTCAGCTTTAACTCTTGCCGCCTCTACTAACTTTGCTTGAGTTTCTTGTTCCTCTTTAAGTCTTGCTGCTTCTGCTAGTTTGGCTTGAGCTTCTTGTTCTGCTTTAACTCTCTCTGCCTCTACTAACTTTGCTTGAGTTTCTTGTTCCTCTTTGACTCTTGCTGCTTCTGCTAATTTGGCTTGGGTTTCTTGCTCTGCTTTAATTTTCGCTGCTTCTACTTGTTTTGCTTTAGCGACTTGTTCAGCCTTAACTCTCTCTATCTCTATTAACTTAGCTTGAGTTTCTTGTTCTTCTTTGACTCTTGCTGCTTCTACTTGTTCCGCCTTAACTCTCTCTACCTCTAATAACTTAGCTTGAGTTTCTGCCAATTTAATTTGAGCTTCCTCTTCTGCTTTAACTCTTGCTGCTTCCTCTAGTTTTGCCCGAGCCTCTTGTTCTTTTTTAATTCTTGCACCTTCTGCAAGTTTTATTTGAGCTTCTTGATCAGCTTTTATAGCTTCTGTCGTTGCTAATTTTTCTTGTGATTTTTCTTCTATAGCTTGAGATACTGTTTGAATTTTGGCTTCTCTTTTAGCTTTTGCTTCTGCTACCAATTTAGCTCTAGCAGCTGCTTTGGCTTTAACTTTTTCAGCTGCAACAATTTTTGCTTTGGCTTTTTCTTCTGCAATAGCATTTCGATCTACTTTGGGTTGATTAGTAGTTTTTCTCTTTGCTGCAACACGATTTCTCTTTTTCTCTGTTATAATAAGTGCGGCTTCATCATCATCACCACTATAATCATATCTATAGCGGTTTTTAAATTTATATGCTAAAGTGAAGTCATGAGAATTTCCAAAATTTGATAAATTGCCAATAGCCTTTTCGTAATTGTATTCTATAGCTATTTGAGTACTTATATTTAAACCAATACCTGCTGAGATTCCATATAGACTATTATAACCAACCTGTCCCCAAATACCTTTAGGCACCGTTAGCATCATAATTCCTGAAACAACTGTTTGGTTTTTTTTGAATTCTGACCTAACTAAACTAGAAAACTTACTCTCATCAAGAAATCCTCGCATATCTATATAGCCTGTATACATAACATGTGCCTGAATACTTTGCTCAGGATTTTCTTCAATTATTTTAGAAGTCGTTAAATTATATGCCGCAAGATTGTTTAATGACACACCAAAATCTAAAAAAGTAGTTCCGTAGTTTATGCCAGGATTTATGGTAATCAATGAATTTGATGGTATATTATTTAATGCTGGATCAGGAAAATTTGTAACCACATTACCTTCGTTTATACCACTTTTATAAAACCCAAGGTTCATACCAAAAGTTAAGTTACTATCTCTATCAAGAGCAGCATTATAAGCGAAATTCACAAGACCTCCAAAGGTGGTTAACACACCATAATTTTGTTGAAAGACACCTACTCCAATACCCATATTTTCTCGAAACCTTCCAGAATAACTAAATAAGTACGTTTGTGGAGCATCATCAAATTGAACCCATTGTCTATTATTAGAAAAACTTATGTATTTATTTTGTTCTCTAACAAAACTAAAGGTTGGGTTAATGGCATATTTATTAAATCTTAACGAATTTCTAACGGGCAATTTAAACGCAACAACTCCATCTTCTTGAGAATGGAGCTGTGTAAAACAGAAAAATAAAACTATATATAATAGATGTTTTTTCATGCTATTTGACGACCGTTATTGATCCTTTTTTTGTAACCCCATTAGCAGTGGTAATGATATAATAGTAAACTGGGTTTATAGCTTTAATATCTATTTGACCCTCAGGCCAATCATTTTGATAATCGTTTGTTTGAAGCACCACTTTCCCTTGTGAGCTCATGATAATAACTTCGGTATTTGTTCCATTTACATAGTCTTGGGGGATAACCCAGGTGTCATTTATACCATCAATAAGATTAGGACTAATTATATTTGGAATGTTGGCCACATCTGGGAATGGCGTTCTTACTACAAAATCAAATTCCTTTGAAGCTGTACAACCCGAAGTCTGTGTTATAATTGCCTTATAATTTCCTGTTTGGGATATTTCGTAAGTATTATTAACAGCACCAGAAATCATGCTATCATTTAAATACCATGTAAACTCTGGATTGTTAGCCGTTGTTGTTACAGTAGCAAACAAGGTTTCATTTTCTTCAATGGTATTAATACCTTCAACATCTACATCTATACTACTCGTAAAACCAGTACTTTCTAAGTTAATAGATGCATTGGTCATGCAATTCCCTAAATCGATATTTACAGAATACGTTCCAGATTCATCGGTCATATACATTTGTTCGGTTGCTCCAGAAATTTCAGTTCCATCTTTAAACCATTGGTAGCTATTACCATTTATAGCACTTAAAGATGTAGCACCCTCGCTTGAACAAAAAGGATTCCCTTTACTAGAACTAATACTAGACGAGCTCCCTGATGTTGACTCACTTACGGTAACACGGTTTGAAAATGAATTGGAAGTACAGGTGCCGTAATTAGTTTCAACAAAATAAGTCCCTGGTTGATTTACAGATAGACTTTCTCCATCTGCTACAAAATCGGATGTGGTTGGACCGGTTTCCTTATACCATTTATAGGTTAACGAAGTATATAGTAATGGCGAATCATTTGAATCATTTCCAGGGTTATCTATAGTTAACAAATAAGTTCCTCCGGAACAATACGCTCCTGTTGCTATTAAATTATTAATAGAAAAAGGGGTGTCTTGAATTTTGTAATATGCTGCAAAAGCATCAGAATTGACACTTGTAGCCACTGGAGCTGTACTTTTAACTCTCAGCTTATAAGCTTCTCCGCTAATTGTAGTTGGTACAGAAAAGGTTATTGTTGCAGGTGATGTTGTTATAGCTCCCGTACCAGAAGTGTAAATTGTAGTGGCACTTGAAAAATTTCCAGTCTTATCAGAAAGTTCTATTTTAAATTGATTTGTTGAACCAAGTGCTGCCTCTGGCGAAAAAGTAAACGTTATGTTATAGGTATTAAACGAAGGACTTGCACAAGCTTGACTAAAACCTAGATCAGGCTTACCAATAACTATTTGGGCATTTCCACTTTCTATTAAAGAGAAAACTAAAAAAACAATATAAATTATAGTAAAGTTTCTCATACACTTTTATTTTGCACATTAAATAAAACGCCCAGAAACCACTACCTTTTTAACTATTCATAGTACAACAAGGAACTCCTTAATTTAAGAAAAACAAGAAGTATTAGGTCTAGAGTTTTAACAAACTAATGCGCTTTTAGTTATCCCTTAAATCTGGGTCAACTTCATTTGAAGCAATTATTTTATTAATCCGTAATCTAAAATCTGGTCTTCTCTTATTTCGTAAATCTATAAATGTTTCAGCATTATCGCTTTTAGAATACACGTTAAAAAAGGCACTATTACCATACCAATTCTCTAAATCCTCATTATTAGAATTATCCTCAACAAAAATGTTTCCTTTGCAATTGTTAAAATACATGGCAGAAAATTTAATTTTCTCTAAATTCTCTTGATTAATATTAATCTTGTCTTCTAAAATTACGGCTGGATTGAAACCCGATATAACGCTTTTGTTCATATCAAGCGAAGCATTATGCCCAACATAAACAGCTTCATTTACCAAGCCCATTTCTATTTCAGATTTTAAATTTTCACTATCATTAACAAAAGTCAAATTCTTAGCTACAACAGATGTTCCGCTTTTAGTAAAATCAACCTGCTCTCTCTTATCATAGGACAGGATTTGCAAGCACCTTGAACCAGAACTATTTGATACATAAGGAAATCTTATAGCCAATGAGTTAATCAAATTAGATTGCGCTCCGTAATTAAATTTATAATCGTTGATATTTGCTCTATATGAAACCATATTATACATATTAGGTAAACCTCCACGTGCTTCAAAAGCATTTCCTCCAGAATAACTTACCATAATATTTTCTAAAATTGTTTGATTACCAACAGCACCCAATAATAATCCACTAAAATAATCACCATTATTCATTCTATTCCCTGCATATTCTATTCTAACAAACCTCAATATACCAGATGTATCCTCAAGGTTTTGACCTCCATAATTTGCATTAGCATAAATTGTTGAATTAAGTTGGGTATAAAATGATGATACTGAACCGTTACCAAACTTATTGGTAGGAGCATCTCCAAGTATAATTAGTCCTCCCCAGTCACCTGCTCTTTTAACACTTCGGTTTGAAGTAAAAATTATAGGATCTGTTTGAACGCCATCTGCAATTATACGAGCGCCTTTAGTAATAGTAAGCGATGCTTTAGATTTATACTCGCCTATTATAACCGTTCCAGGTTCAATGGTAAGTGTAGCATTATTAGTAACAAAAACATTACCTAGCAATAAGTATACTTCTCTTTTGTGTAACGTTGTATTTTCTACAATATTTCCTGTTAATATTTTTGTTGGCTCTCCATAGTCCTCTTGATTGGGTTTAAATTCTGTCCAATTATTAAGCCAATTATTTGAGCCTATAATTCCTTTTTCTTGTTGTCCAAAAGTAATTAGGCTTGCAAAAAGAAATATTAAAACGATTTGGGTAAAGTTTTTCATAGTTAAACATTTATAGTTAAAAAACTAAATATGATTTTTTTATAGTAATTATATTCAAAAATAAAAATAATCCCATGAAATACCAATTATTTCGACGAAATACATCTTTTGATTAATTTATTTAACATAATAACTCGATAAACGGTAACTTATTTGATGTAAAAAAATGAGATTACTAAATATTTGTAGTTAAATTATCTGAGTATTTGAAGAAAAAACCTTTAAATAATGAAAGTAATTATTTTATTAAATCAAAGATTAGCGCTAAACTTCAGAGTCCATTTTAGATTCCATTATAAAATCTCTTGAGCAAAGAAATTAATAGGCAATTGAAAATCAATTATTAACGAAAGTCACCATATTGATGTAAAGATTTCATTATTTCTTCATAATATAAAATGGCTGCAATTAGTTTATCGGTATCAGAATATGGTAAATATTCACTATGGAAGTCATTAGTGTCCTCTAAAAAAGTATCTGTTGATTCAAACTGATTTTCTAAGGCCTTTTTATTATCATTATTATTAGGAATCCCTAAAGAAGACATAGTAATACCTGGCTTAGTTGCAAATGCCACATACGGCAATGTTTTAATAAGAACTTGGATTCTTTCAGAATAAAGTCCTATTAAATCACCTTTTTGAAGACGACTTAAATCTTCTGCATTATGATATTTTTTTATCACAACTTTTTCGCTAATAATACTTTTTGGAGCTTTCTTTTTTTGAGCAAAACTAATACCTGTTACTAAAAACAAGCTAAAACTGAGCAAAATAACTTTTAATTTCATGTCTTCGATTTAAGGGGTCAATGCGCAAATTTATGTAATTAATCGTAAAAAACAAGCGTTTTGTCGATTTTTTTACAAAAATAATGGCGCGATCACTCCTTAAATCAACATGCTACTATATCCATTACTGAAAATAAACGCTTTTATTAAAAAAGACAACAAGTCTTATTTTACATCAAAACAGCATTTTATAATAATCATCTGCCATTCTCCTACTTGTAAATTCAGGAATAACATCATCCATGGCACTAAAAACAATATCCTGCCATTTTTGAGGGTTATCATAATATGTTGGAATAACCTTAGTTTCTAAAATGTTATATAAATTATCGGCATCAATACTATCTTGATCCCAAACAGGTAAATTATGGTCTAATGCAGGAAGTACAAAACAATTTTCTCCATCTTTTTCAAATTCAGGAATCCAACCATCATTGGTCGATACATTAACGGAACCGTTCATAGCGGCAGTCATTCCACTAGTTCCAGAGGCTTCACGTGTAATTCTAGGAGTGTTTAACCAAATGTCTGATCCACATTTTAATTTTTTGGATAAATCAATTTCATAGCCAACAAGCACAGCCAAATTGGGTTCATTTTTAGATTGATGAACAAGATGATTAAAAACATCGATAGCATAATAATCAAAAGGATATGGTTTTCCAGCCCAAATTATCTGGACAGGATATTTTTTGTTTGTTATCAATCTTTTAAACCTATCAAAATCATGTAATAGTAAATCTGCTCTTTTGTAAGCGGCAAAACGTCTAGCCCATACAAAAGTTAATACATTTGGGTCGAACTCTTTACCAGTTTGATGAGCAACTTCATCAAATAATTCTCTTTTTAATTCGTGTTTTCTGCTCTGGTAGGCATCAGCATTCTTATCTAACCAAGCGGATTTAATACTTTGGTCTTGCCAAAAATTTTGATTTTGGGCATTTGTAATGGGTATTATATCACTAACACCATAATAGTCCTTCCACATATCATTAGCCACAATAGCATGTAACTTAGAAACTCCATTGGCTTTTTTTGACATTCTTAGGGCTGATATTGTATAATTTATCATGTCTCCATTTACCATTTCGTTTTGAAGTTCATCATTAGAAAGTGAACGTCCAAAGAAACCGCATCTATTTAAATGCCGTGCTTCACGTTCTTCATTTCCCGCTTTTTCTGGCGTATGCGTGGTGAAAACCATCTGGTCTTTCTTCACGCCTCGATCTCTTAAATAATAAAACGCTGGCAATGCATGCCCCTCATTTAAGTGATAAGTATCTGCGCCACCCAAAGCTTCTACTACTTTGGCTCCACCAATGCCCAACACAATGCTTTGAGAAACTCGTGTTACTGGGTTTGAATCGTATAAATGATTTGTAATGCTTCTTGACAAATGGTCATTCCCATCAACATAGGTACTTAAAAAATACATGGGAACTGTTCCAAACACTTCGGGTTTTAAAACATAGGCTCTAACCTTTACATGCGGATTGTCATGAAGCTTAACCTCCACTTCTATACCTGTATCTTCTAGAAAATCAAAATGCTTTTCATTAAATTCTGTTCTTAAAGTTTGGTCTTCGTTTCTTGCTTGGTCATAATAGCCATATTTCCAAAGCATGCCAATACCAATCATATTCTGCTTTAATTCATATCCGGAGCGCATGTGAGATCCCGCTAAAAACCCAAGGCCACCAGAATAAATGTTAAAGGATTGGTCGATTCCAAATTCCATACTGAAGTAAGCTACTTTCTTTTTATAATCTGATGCAGGTTTATACGGGTGATACCATTTACTATATTTGCTTATCATAATAATATTAATTTTAAACCGTAAACTTATCAATAATTACCCCATAGATTTCATGATTTTTATCATAAGACCTAATACTTTTTTGTTGAATTTTAAGAGTATAAAGTTATTTATTATAAAGACTCTTTTTTTAAAGAATCAAAAATGAAATCATAATTAAAATAAAGGCCAACAGTATTTAAGCGATCTACAATATGATAGTCCAAAATTGATAATTCTTTACTAGAATTTTGAATGTTCTTAGGAAAGATAAGATGCTAAGAGAAAATAATTATAAATTATGGTATTCTGGAAAAAAAAATGTTCCAAAACTGAAATATGCAGATAAAAGGATTTTTCCTAGAAATTATTCTATTGACTGCGACAAAGATGGGCTTAAAATTTATGAACAAGCAAAATAATAATTTCCTGCAAGAACATCATATAAATAGTTTAAAATCTAATATTCTACAGAAATTGATTCAAAACATTTCAAAAAAAAACTAAATTAAAATAGGGAATGAGATATAGTAATTCATCATACTGACCTAAATCATTTCTAGAACACCCTTTTGGTAATAATTTAGCATTAATTAAATTGTTTAACCTAATAAATATTAAAATTATGTCACTAATTAAATTTAGAAACAGAAGACCATGGGGAAATCTTATAGCACCAGATTTTTTTGATACTGATGATTTCTTCGGAACACGTCTTTGGAACAACGGAGGTAACGAACCCGCATTAAACATTAAAGAAACCGAAGATGCTTTTGAAGTTGAATTGGCTGCACCTGGATATTCTAAAAAGGATTTCGAAGTTACCATCGATGATGGATGCTTAAATGTAATGGCGGAAAAGTCAAGTTCTAAAAAGGAAAAAGAAGAGGACTATATGCGTCAAGAATTCAGTTATAACGCTTTTCAAAAAAGATTGCAACTTCCGGATTCGGTAAAAGAAGAAAACGTTAAGGCCCATTATAAAGATGGTATTTTAAGTTTCAACCTTATCAAAAAAGAGGAAGCAAAAAAACAAAAGCCAAAGAAAATTCAAATTGCATAAGATCTAGTTTTCAATTGGACTTTTTTACACATCAACTTTTTTTGTTTGATATTACCGTAAAAGAAAACAATAAAGATGTACCCTCTTACCAAATCTTTAAGTTAAAGATTTGGTAAGAGGGTTTTTTAAGTTTTGTGCTTTATAAATAATATTCAAATGCCAAATATAATTCAAACCCCTTTCGCTTTTTCAATAAAAACTGTTGTAGATAAATTGGGCAGTTCAATTAAAAAAGGTTTGACAGAAAAAGAAGCGCAACAACGCATTCAGAAATATGGCAAAAATGACACAACTGTTAAGGCGTCAAAAAAAAGATGGAAAGTCCTTATCGACCAATTCAATGATCCAATTATTTTTATACTTGCTATTGCTGCACTTCTTACGTATTTTTTTAATGATGATTTACCTGATACCATTGCCATAATTACAGTCATCTTCATTACGACTACTATTGGTTTCATAATGGAATCACAGGCTATACGATCTCTTGAAACCCTTCGCAAAATAGGGTTTGTTAAGTGCACAGTTTTGCGCGATGGAAAAATAAAAGCAATAAAGTCCTCATTTTTAGTGCCTGGCGATATCATTTTAACAGAAGCTGGAGATGTTGTTTCTGCTGATGCACGCTTAATTACTGCTGATAATTTATCAATAAAAGAAGCTGCGTTAACTGGAGAAAGCATTGATGTAAAAAAAAACATAAATACCCTTACAAAAAACACGGCACTACCAGAACAAAAAAACATGGTATTTAGGGGGACATCTGTAGTACAAGGTTCTGCAAAGGCAATCGTAGTATACACAGGACGTAATACCCAACTTGGCAAAATTCAAGAATTAAGCTCCGAAATTGAAGAACAGCACACACCGTTAGAAAAAAAATTGAATGCATTGAGCAAATGGCTTATTGGGCTTACTCTCATTTTTGCAATCCTTATTGTTTTTACAGGTTATTTTAGAGGTTTGGACATGCTTTTAATTATTGAAACCGCAGTAGCACTTGCCGTTGCAGCAATACCAGAAGGACTTCCCGTTGTAGCAACTATTGCTTTGGCAAGAGGTATGCTAAAATTATCTAAGCGACAGGTTATTATTAAAAAAATGGAAGCCGTAGAAACCCTTGGAGCAACAAATATTATTTGCACAGATAAAACAGGAACACTTACTGAGGATAATATGCAGGTACACACCCTAGTCTTTGAAGGCGAAACGTTAAATGCCATTCAAAATAAAGACAGTGCCTATTTTGATTATTTACGCGAACACCAAGCATTCAATATTATCATAAAGACCAGTGTTTTATGTAACAATGTTATTTTAGATGCTGAAGAAATGAGAGGTGATAGCATTGAATTGGCACTTGTACAATTTGCTAAAAAATTGAATTTTGATCCAAAAAAAATCAAAAAAAATAATCCTGAGAGCATGGAGATCCCTTTTAATACTACAAGTAAGTTGATGGCCACATTAAACCAAAGAGAAGAAAAGGGATTTACCGTATACACTAAAGGGGCGTTTGAGACCATTATAGACTTATGCGATACCATCTTAAAAGACAACAAATCGTTAGAATTTAAAAACAAACAAGAATGGTTTAACCGTGTGAACGCTATGGCATCTCAAGGGCTAAGGGTATTAGCTTTTGCCTATAAAGACCACATAACAAAACCAAAAAAAGAGAATTTACTATCAAATCTAACTTTTTTAGGTGCTATTGGTTTTTTAGATCCAGCTAGAGAAGATGTAAAAGCAACACTAAAAACCTACAAAAAAGCTGGTATTAAAGTGGTTATGATGACTGGTGACCACCTTGAAACAGCAAAGAAGGTTGCTGAAGAAGTAGGATTGTTATCCAAAGGAGCTTCTTCTAACAATAGTGTTCACGGGCAGGAGTTGAAATTTGAAAAAGAAATGGATGATATTTTAAGAAAACGCATATCAGATGCCTTGGTTTTTGCAAGAGTTACGCCAGAACAGAAATTGAAACTAATAGCGCTATATCAAGCAAATGGCAATGTTGTAGGGATGTTTGGCGATGGCATAAACGACATCCCTGCATTACGAAAAGCAGATATTGGTATTGCCATGGGCATAAGAGGTACTCAAGCAGCAAGAGAAGCAGCAGATATTATCCTTAAAAATGACAAATTTACAACCATGGAGTTAGCCATTAGTCAGGGACGAGCCATTTACGATCATATCAGACAATTTGTGGTCTATCTTCTATCCTGTAATCTTGCGGAAGTTGTATCTGTTGGTTTAGCAGCTTTATTGAATTTACCGGCACCACTATTACCTTTACAAATTTTGTTTCTAAACTTGGTTACAGATATATTCCCGGCATTAGCCTTAGGCATGGGTAAAGGCGAAGAAGATATTATGAAACGACCTCCTAGAAAAGCCAATGAGTCAATTATGACAGCAAAACTATGGTCTTCAACTATTATTTATGGACTTTGTATTACTACCGCTGTTGTAGGTATTACTGCCTACTCCTATTTTACATTACAACTATCAGCTGCATCAATAAACAATATGGCATTCTATACCTTGGTACTAGCGCAATTACTTAATGTATTTAATATGGCAGAAAGCAATGTGTCTTTTTTTAATAATGAAATCATTAAGAATCCTTGGATATGGTACGCCATTGTTATATCGCTGCTTATCACTACAGGTGCTTATTATGTTACACCTGTTGCCAAAGCTCTATTATTAACTGGCTTAACGGCAGAACAATTTGGGTTGGTTTTCATTTTTGCGCTAGGATCAATAGCTTTAGCCCAGCTTATAAAGCGTGCTGGTGGAACGTTTTAAACTATTCATAAATGTTCAAATCCCAAACGAAAGAAATTTAATTTATACTATTCCACTATGTACCTGACAAAAATTAATTTTAAGAAATAAGCAACCAACAGTGTCACTAATTCCATAGTTTATTTTTATCGAAAACAGCCTTAGACATAGCGTTCCAAAATGACCTGTATCATTTTATAATTGACTGAACTACAATACATTTATAAACCTACTTTTAAATACAGGAAAGATGAAGGAAATAAGTATTGAAGAACAATTAAAGGATAAAGGTATTAGCAATACATTACTTTTAAAGGCCTTTCAAGATGTTCCAGAAGCCTTTTTTTTATCAGAAACTTTACATCCCTATTTTTACGAAGATGTAAGAATTGAAAAATCTATTGAAAAAACAGAGCCTAGAGTTATTGTTGTTGCCAGAATGCTAGAACAATTAGAGATAAAAAAAGAAGAAAACATTTTAATTATTGGTGTTGATTCTGTATATATTTTGGCTGTACTTTCCAAAATATATAAAGATGTTTATGCTGTTGAAACAACCAAAACATATTCAAATTGGGCATTAGAGGTCTTAAAAAACATAGACATTACCAACGTACACATAAAAACAGGTAAACTTGAAAATGGATGGAAAGAAAAAGCACCTTTTAATGCTATTTTAAGTGCTTCAGAATTCAAAGAAATACCAGATACCATAAAAAGTCAATTAAAAATCGGAGCTAGATTATTGGCACCCGTTGGCCCCGATTGGTCACATGTTATGTTAGAAACCATGAAACGAATTTCTGAAACCGAATATGTTACAAAAGCATTACGCGATAATTATTTTATTCCGAAACCAAAACTACTTCCCGTAATAAGTACTGAAACTTACCCTGAACGTGAAATTATAGATGAAATAGGCATTAGTTCCATTCCTTTTAAAACGATTAAAAAGTTTCCAATAGATGGTTTATTAGAACGGATTGGAGATGCTAAAGTTGTGTTGCTGGGTGAGGCTTCGCACGGCACTTCAGAGTTTTATACCACTAGACAGGAAATTACAAAAGCACTAATAGAAAAAAAAGGGTTCAACCTAGTTTGCGCAGAAGCAGATTGGTCTGATGCAGAGCAAATTAACAATTATGTAAGACATCAATATAAAGGGCAAGATTGGATGCCTTTTGCACGGTTCCCTGAATGGATGTGGAAAAACAAAGAAGTTCTAGATTTTGTAGAATGGCTAAAAAAATATAACTCGAAACATGATAATAGCATAGGATTTTATGGTCTCGATTTATATGGATTGGAAAATTCTATAGATTTAGTCATTAACTATCTTCAAGATATTGACCCCGATTTAGCAGTACTAGCAAAATTGCGTTATTCATGTATTATGCCCTATATGTCGAATCCCTCAGTATATGGAAAACTAGTGAAGACTGAGAAATTAAAGAGTTGCGAAAAAGAGGTGTTAAAAATGTTATTTGATTTGTTGAAAAACAAAAAAAGACTCAACCATTCACAAGCGTATTTTTATGCCTACCAAAACGCTACAGTTGTGGTTGATGCAGAACGGTATTACAAATCGATGTATTATGGTAGTGCAGAATCTTGGAACTTACGGGATTTTCACATGTTTTATACCTTAAAATCCTTATTGTCATATTATGGTAATAACTCTAAAGCCGTTGTTTGGGCGCATAATTCGCATATTGGCAATGCCTTGGCTACACAAATGTATGCGAGAGGCGAAATAAATATTGGTCATTTATGTAAGGAACATTTTGGTTCTCAATCGTACCAAATTGGTTTTGGAACGCATACAGGAACCGTTGCTGCAGCTAAAAATTGGGGCGAAAAAATGAACGTGATGACAGTGAACGATTCTGTAAGTGATAGTTATGAAAATCTTTGCCATAGAACAAACGTCCCTAATTTTACACTTCCCTTAGGTGCAGATTATTCAGAAAAAAAATTGAGGGAATTTTTGAGCACACCAAGGCTAGAGCGTGCCATTGGTGTGGTATATAAACCAGAAACGGAACGGATGAGCCATTATTTTAAAGCTGTACTTGCTTCGCAATTTGATGAGTATATTTGGTTTAATAAAACAAAAGCTATAACCCCGATTCCCCAAAAAACAGAAGCAACAAAGCGTCAGGACATGCATCCTTTTTTTGGGTTAATTGATAAATAAAACACTAAAGTTGTAGTTATCTTATATCCAATAATAATGAACTCATTTAACCTATCCCGCAAGGTTTTTAAAACCTTATGGCTAATAATATTCAATATAAGTTCTGGACTCCATGAACTTAAAAAGTAAACCTTTGTCCATAACCTGAAAGTAGCAGTTCTTTTCAGGCTGCCTCTATTTTATTCAACAAGCTTATAACTTCCGCATCATCAACTTGGTCAAAGTTTTCATAAAATTGACTTACAGATCTAAAATCAGAAGGTGAATTAAGACAAATAACCTTATCAACAAAAGGGGTATTTTGCAGTTTTTGCAAAGCGCTTTGAGAAGAAACAGGAACAGCAACCACAATTTTTTTAGGCTGTTCTTTATGTAGCATTTCTATGGTAGATATTATGGTATTACCAGTAGCAATGCCATCATCTACAATAATTAAAATTTTGTCTTTCAGCTCAAGGGGGGCTTTTTTACCATAAAGATTCTGATAGCGTTTGGTAAGCAAGGCTCTAATCTTTTTGGTTTCCGCATCAATATAACTTTTAGAGACTTGATCAGCGGCACTACTTAAAACCTGACTTTTTAAGGTAACTGCACCAATGGCAAATTCTTTATGAAGCGGATGTCCTATTTTTTTAGATAGCACCACCTCTAAAGGTAAATGCAACTGGTTTGCCACGACATAACCAATAGGCACACCACCTCTTGGTATGGCCAAAATTATAGCGTTCTTATCGTTATAGGCTTCCAGTTTAGTCGCTAACAAATTAGCTGCTTCAATTCTATCTTTATAAACCATAACTTTAGTTTTTTAAATTTTATACTAAGCTATCACTGGTTAATTTTGCTTAGTTCCAGATCAAGAAACCGATAGCTATACCTTCAATAATTTCATCTTGATTTAACACAATCAACAAACTTACTAAGCCTTATAATACTTTAAAATGACCTAGGTCACTTAAACTGATGGATATCATTTCAATATGGACACAACTAGATTAATTTTAAAGAAAAAGATAAATAAAGATAAATGGAGACCATTTTTTCAAAATTTTCAGTTACGGATCTTAGATTGAAAATTTTAATAATCATCCTGGTATCAGTATTGACAGGTCTTTTTTTGCAATGGTTGCTATTCAAATTTTTAAAACTCAGTCAAAATAGAAAACCAACAAT
Source organism: Algibacter agarivorans (assembly GCF_039543245.1). Classification (NCBI taxonomy): domain Bacteria; kingdom Pseudomonadati; phylum Bacteroidota; class Flavobacteriia; order Flavobacteriales; family Flavobacteriaceae; genus Algibacter; species Algibacter agarivorans. The sequence continues at coordinate 133,213 of NZ_BAABJJ010000029.1, read as the reverse complement.
TTTAAAAGAACAAACGTTACAGCGCCTTAAAATACCATTAAAATTTTTGTTCCCATTGTTGTTATTATATGCCCCCATAAATGCATTAGAGCTCAACCTGTTATGGGAAAAAAGTATCGAAGCCTGTATCATAATTAATTTTGTTTGGGTATTAATCGCTTTTTTGCAAGGGCTAGAGGTTCTAGTAAAACAAAAATTTCTTGTAGAAGGAAGTCAAAAAGCAAAAGAGCGTAAAGTAGTAACACAGCTGCGGTTTTTAAAAAGTCTTGCACTTATTGTCATAATAACCCTTGCCATTGCCTCTATTTTATGGAACATTCCCGAAGTTAGAAAAATTGGCACTACCATATTAACATCTGCTGGTGTTATTGGGATTATAGTAGGTGTAGCAGCTCAAAAATCGATTGCCAATTTAATTACAGGCTTTCAGATTGCTTTTACTCAACCCATTAAAATTGATGATAAAGTAGAAATTGAAGGAGAGTTTGGCATCGTAGAAGACATTACACTAACTTATGTGGTTATAAAAACATGGGATTTACGCAGATTAGTATTACCCCTAAGTTATTTTAATGACAACCCTTTTGTAAACTGGACTTTCAATTCGCCCGAGCTAATTGGTAGCGTATTCTTTTATGTAGATTATTCGTTTCCGGTTAATGTATTAAGAAAAGAGTTTATGTCCTTGTTAAAATCCAATCCGCTTTGGAACAAAAAAACTGCCGATTTATTGGTCACCAAAGTAGACCAATTAACTATAGAAATCAGAACAAGTTTTAGTGCAAAAAACGCCTCTGATATTTGGGACTTACGTTGCACTATAAGAGAACAATTAATAGAATTTATGCAAAAAAATCATCCTGCATCTTTGCCAAAAATACGACAGATGCAAGTATTTGAATTATAACTTTAAACTTAGCAATTGCTAAACACTTGAATATGAGCAATAAAATTAATAATGAAGACGTGTTTAAAACCATTTTCGAAACTTCAGTAGAAGGTATTTTAGTCGTTACAAAAGATGGTAGCATCCAAATGGCAAATGTAGCTTGCGAACAAATTTTTGGTTATGATTCAGGAGAGTTATTGGATAAGAATATTGATATTCTTATTCCAGATAATTTTAGAAAACAACATAAAACACATGTTAAAACATATTCAAAAAACCCAAAACCTAGAAATTTAATTAACAACATAGATTTATGGGGAATTAAAAAAGATGGTACTGAATTTTGCTTAGACATCAGTTTAAGTCCAACTAAAATTAAAGATGAACAACTAACGATTGCTTTTTTGAGAGATGCCACGATACGTAAAAATGAGTACGAAAAAATTCAACAAACAAATGCAGCACTTATAGAAAGTAACCGAAAATTTGATGCTTTAATTAATAATCTTCAAGGCATAGTATATCGCTGTAAAAATGACAAAGATTGGACCATAGAATATATAAGCGAAGGCTGCCAGGATATTACGGGCTATGGTCCTAAATCGTTTTTAAATGGAACAACACATTTTTCACATATCACACTTCAGGAAGATCTTACAGAAGTATGGAACAGCAAACTAAGAAAACTAGATAAGAAAAAGCCATTTATTCTTTCCTATCGCATTACCGATAAAAAGGGCAGAATAAAATATTTACATGAACTAGGTCGAGGGATATTTGACAAAAATGGAAATTTAGAAGCTATAGAGGGTTTTATTACAGATGTAACCGCTCAAAAAGAACAGGAACTCGCCTTAAAAGAAAACCAAGCTAGAACCAAAGCTTTGCTTGAAGCCATTCCAGATATGATTTTCATACAAAATCGAAAAGGTGAGTATCTTGATTGGTATTGCAACACTCCAGAAAAATTATTTATGCCACCCAAAAAATTCATTGGCTTACACATGGAAAAAGTGCTGCCGCCGCATGTGTATAACTCATTTAAAACGGCTCACCAAAAGCTAAAGGAATCTGGAGAGATGCAACTTGCAGAATATTGCGCTAAAGGCAAAAAAGACATGAACCATTATGAGGCTCGCATGGTTCTTATGAATGACCATAAGATTTTAACCATTGTTAGAGATGTAACCGAAAACAAAAACCTGGAACGAGACATTGGTATAGCAGAAATAAGAAGTAATGCCATTTTAAATGCTTTGCCAGATTTATTTTTTGTCCATGATGAAAATGTAAACTTATTAGAAATTCACGCCTCAAATCCCAGTTTATTAAACGCACCCGTAGAAGACCTTATAGGTAAAAACATTAAAGAGGTATTGCCTAGCGACATAGCAAAACAAATTAGTAATAAACTGGCAAAAGTTAGAAAAACCAAACACATGGAAATGCTTCAGATGACTGTAAATTCTATGAAAGGATTAGTAGATTTAGATGTTCGTTTTGTACCACTTGCAGATAATAAAACATTAAGCATAGCACGCGATGTTACAGATTTGAATGCTAAAACAAAATTACTACAAATTAGAAGTCGTGCATTAGAAGCTGCAGATAACAGTATCCTTATTGTCGATGCACAAAACCCCAATTTACCCATTACGTATTGTAACGATGCCTTCGAAAAAGTAACCGGTTACACCAAAAAAGAAGTATATGGTAGAAACTGTAATTTTCTGCAAAATGATGACCGAGACCAAAAGGAAATTGCCATCATGAGAAACGCTATAAAACATGGAGAAACTTGTCATGTTGTATTACGTAATTACAAAAAAGACGGCACTTTATTCTGGAATGAGCTTACCATAACACCTGTTAAGAATGAAGCGCAACAACTAACACACTTTATTGGTGTACAAAATGATGTTTCCAATAGGATAAAACAAGAAAAACTTAAGGATCAAATCAGGAGAATACTGGAACTCATAACCAAAGACAGACCCATAACACAGATTTGCAACAACATTATAGAAACGGTTGAAACACATCTTGAAGACGGTATGGCCTCCGTTTTGCTACTAGATAAAAAGTCAAAAACCCTGCACAAATTAGCGGCACTACATATACCTAAAGACTTTAGTGATTTTATTGAAGGTATTAGCATTGGACCAAAAGTAGGCTCTTGCGGTACCGCTGCTTTTTTGAAAAAAGAAATCATTGTAGCAGATATTAAAAACAATAGCCTTTGGAAAAATTATAAGGACATAGCTTTAAAAAACGGTTTAAGATCTTGTTGGGCATATCCAATTATGTCATCTACCAACCAAGTATTGGGTACGTTTGCCATCTATAACAAACACCCTAGAGAACCTTTAAAGAAAGAAAAGGAAATCATTTTAGACATGACCTATTTAGCAAGTATTGCCATAGAAAAACACTACAATACTATCTCGCTAAAGGACAGCAAAACTCAATTAGAACAGTATGCCCATAAATTAGAAGAAAAAGTACAACAACGTACTAAGGAAGTTATGGCAACGGTTAAACAATTAGTAGAATCTAATTTAGATCTAGAAGACCAAATACTAATCACAGAACAAGCCGAAAAAAATGCTTTGCTAAGCAAGGCCCTTGTCTCTGAAGTGGCCAAAAATTTCCCGAGAGGATTTATTACAGTAGTAGACAAAAACTTTCAAATAGTATTGGCCGAAGGAGAAGCTTTAGCTGAAGTAGGCTTAAAACCGTTTATTTTTGAAGGTATATCGATTGATGATATTTTTGTTTTTTCTGAAGAACGAAAAGTAAGAATAAAAGGTGATATTGTTAAAACACTATCTGGAAAGCACCTCTCTTTTGAAACTAAATACAAAAACAGATATTTCTCGGTAAACACCGCACCTTTGCTCGACGAAAACCTTGATAGAAGCAATGCTTTGTTAGTTTACAGCGATATTTCGCAACAAAAGGAAATAGAGTTTAACATACAAAAAGCACTGAAAAAAGAAAAGGAATTAAACGAATTAAAGTCGCGTTTTATCTCGATGGCTTCTCACGAATTTAGAACACCATTAAGTGCCATACTTACCTCTGCCATTTTAATAGCTAAACAAAATGAACCTGGACAGGAGCTTAAAAGAGAAAAGTATGTTGTTCAAATAGAGAAGAATGTAAAACATCTTGTAACCATCTTAAACGACTTCCTCTCATTAAGTAAATTAGAAGAAGGAAAAATAGCTGCTATAAAAGAACATATTGATCTAATTAATTTAGCTAAGGTTTTTGTTGAGGAAAGTAAAGTGAGCTTAAAAAAAGGGCAACATATTATTTTAAGCACTCCTAGAGATGAGCTTTTCCTAAATTTAGATGCTAAGCTATTCCGCCATATAATTACCAACCTCTTGTCCAATGCATCAAAATATTCTCCAGAAAATTCAAATATAGATTTTAAAATATTGCAACACCAAAATCATATTTTAATACAAATTACAGACCAAGGGATTGGTATTCCGGAAGAAGAACAAAAGCATTTATTTGAACGTTTTTTTAGAGCAAACAACGCTATTAATATTGAAGGCACAGGATTAGGGTTAAATATCGTGAAACACTATACAGAGCTCTTGGGAGGAATAATTGGATTTAAAAGTAGATTGAATATAGGCACAACCTTTTGGGTTGAACTACCAATTATGAATTGATAGTTTAGAGAAGATAGAAATAAAGATGAATTATAGGTTTTGAGTAATCAGTCATGAGTAGTTTTCCCTTGAGACCCGATAAAAAAAATTTCGTAAGCCGTCGGAATAACGTAAAATGAATTTTTGTTATCACCTCTTTTAGGGCACAACGATTTTTTTTAACAAATTGATACAAAATGAGTTACAAACAATATCAAAGATAGTTTACGGAGTCGTTTTTTAAACGCTACGTTATGCTTCTTGGTTTGAATTGTCCCCTTGAGGGTTAATGAGAAACAAAATATATTTTGTTTAGAAATTACCGAGCGAAGCCCTTAAGGGTGTTTATTAACAAGCTGACAAACAAAGAGTTTAAAAAAACACATCAATGGTAAAGGACTTTAGGCGTGTTAAAGAAAAAAATGAATAAATAACTAAAATGGTCAACACTATTTAGTGACATACAAAAAGAGAAAGAAATCATGAGGTTCTCTTTTACTTGAAAACAAATAAATAGTTTTTCGATGAAAAAAATACTGATTATTGAAGATAATGTGGATGTTCGTGAAAACACTGCGGATATTCTCGAAATGGCAGACTATAAAGTCTTGACTGCCCAGAATGGTAAAGTTGGTGTGGAAATCGCTAAACAACAACATCCAGACATTATAATATGTGATATTATGATGCCAGAATTAGATGGTTATGAAGTGCTTAAAACATTAAGGGAACATAGCAATACATCACAGATTCCATTTATATTTCTAACAGCCAAAACAGAAAAAATCGATATGAGAAAAGGCATGAATCTAGGTGCCGACGATTATTTAACCAAACCCTTTACGGACAATGAATTATTAGAAGCTATAGACTGCCGTTTAAAAAAGCACGATTTCTTAAAAAAAGAGTTTTCCAGAAATATTGAAGGTGTCTCCAAATTTATTGAAGAAGCTTCAGCCTATTTAGATTTGGAACATTTATCAAGAGATTTTACGCCAAAAATATATCAAAAGAAAGACTTGGTTTTTATGGAAGGTGATACTGCCAATTCTTTGTATTTTATTGAAAGTGGTGCCATAAAAACATATAAAACCACCGAAAGAGGTAAAGAATTTGTAACCGGCTTATATGGTTCGGGAGATTTTATAGGGCAGTTATCTTTATTGACAGACCATAGAACTTATATTGAATCTGCTTCTGTACTCGAGGATGCAGCACTATACGAAATACCGCAATTAGATTTTTTAACACTCATACACGGCAATAAAGCCGTCTCTAATAAGTTTGTAAATTTAATATCTAATGATTTGGTTGAAGTACAAGAAAAGTTAGTAAGCATGGCTTATGCTACAGTGCGCCAACGTGTAGCAAAAGCATTACTGGATTTACACAAAAAAAGAATTTTAACGAGCGAAGAAAATGAGGGTATCAGTATTGCCAGAGAAGATTTTGCAGGTCTGGTTGGAACAGCAACAGAAACATCTATACGCATGCTAACCGAGCTTAAAGATGAAGGTTTAATAACAATTGGATCTGGCAGAAAAATTAAAATTAAAGATAAAAAAGCACTAGAAAATATTGTGGTTTTTAATTGAACTGGTTTAAAAAGAAATGATTTTTCAATTGACTTGCATCATTTTCAATGCACACAAGCGTTGCTATATTAGTATAACAATAATGCTATGAAATATTTTTATTAAAATGATTTCTAAAAGTTACTATATAAAACAAAAATACGTTCACTTTAAAGCGTACCAATATCTATGGCAACTAGAAAAGGTATTGCAACACATTATAAACAGAACGGATTTACAGCTTCAAATTTCAATTCTTGGAAAAGTATCTCAGTATAATTCAGACCAGGAAAATACCATTACAAATAAGAACACTATAAATACATATTGGAAAAGGCTATTGGGGGGCACCGCTAATTTTGGCTGCTTTAATAATCCTGAAATTGGCAATGTATTTATTGCAGGCCCATTAGCATCCACTTTTCTTCATGAAATAAATGGTAAATCTTTGGCAACTTTATCAGCTGGACCCTATGCTATTTTTAGAGGATTGGGGGTTAGCGAAATACAAGCTTCAACCTATTTAAAAATGTTGAACAATAATAGTTATCTATTGATTTTAAGAGGGTATGATAATGAATTATACGAATTGGATACGATCCTAAACAGACCTATCTAGGTTTCTAATTTTAAAAAGCGCTAAACTAAAAAACGGGAAGCTTACACTTCCCGTTTTCTCTGAAGAAACTAATTTCATTTATACTTCCAATCAAAATATTCCTTTTCTAACATTAGAATACCTCAATTTTTATATAAACAAATTAAATCGCTTCATACTGGTTACAATTGCTTTACAGCAATATATAACCAATGTTTTATGATAACCTGGGACACCTAAATGTCCCAGATTACTGGTGCAAAATGCTCTTTACAGACTTAATACGTATTATATATACTTCGCTACAAAGTCAACACGATACGCTTAAAGCTTTTAAGAACTGTTTGCGACCTATAGTCTGGTGCTTGATCTCACACCAAGAACCTATGTGATTTCAAAGAATTATAATGCCAATTTAAAGCAGTAAGACAAAAGAACAAATGACATAAATCAGTAATGAACGTTTTATCTTAAATAATCAATTAAAATAGAAACTGGAAGCCGAAACTTCCAGTTTCCTTTTGAAACGATTCATTTTATCCGTACATCCAACCAACCCATCAAATCTTCCATTTCTGGAATTTTTAAAAACATCAATCTTGGTAAAACAAATTAAATCGCTTCATAATGGTTACCATTGCTTTACAGCCATATATAACCAATGTTTTTAAAATAATCTGGGACATCTAAATGTCCCAGATTACTGGATCAAAGCATTCTTTACAGGCTTAATCGATATTGCATTCGCTTCTTTACGAAGCTAACACAACAAGCTTAAAGCTTTCAAAAAACACTATGATACCAAGGTTAGTAATGTATTACTACACCAAAAACCTATATTTTAAAATTTCAAAGAACTTTTTATCCGTAAATATGTTACTAATTTACAACGGCTTTTTAGAGTATAAAATGACCTAGGTCAGTCTGAGCATTTTTTTTAATTATTTTATGAGTATAGATCATTAATCAATTTAATTTTTCGTGATTGGTGGTTCTAAAAGCTTAAAAAACTGATCTAGCTCTGGTAAAATAATTATTTCCGTTCTGCGGTTAATGGCTCGTCCTTCGGGTGTTTCATTTGTCGTTTTTGGCACATATTCAGAACGTCCACCTGCAGTCATTCGCTCTGGCTTCACATCAAATGTGGTTTGCATTAATCTCACAATAGAAGTCGCTCTTTTAGCACTCAAATCCCAATTATCTTCCATACATGTTGTATGAATTGGTACTGTATCCGTATGTCCTTCAACAAGAATATCTAGCTCAGTATGGTCATTAAATATTTTAGCAATCTTGCCAATAACCGCTTTGGCCTTTTCATTAATAGTATAACTCCCTGATTTAAATAGCATTTTGTCTGATATCGAAACATAGACAACTCCTTTTTTTACTTCTATATTAATATCTTCATCATCAAAATCATATAAGGATCTTTTGAGATTCATGACCAATGCCAGATTAATAGAGTCTTTCCTTTGCATAGAGCTGGTTAAATCTTTTATATACTTTTTCTGCTCATTTAAAGCTTCTATGGATTTTTTAATACTCTCGGCTCCAGACTTGCTTACCACAGAAAGATCCGATAATGTTTCCATTAGATTGGTGTTTGTGCTTTTAAAATATTCGACTTGTTGTTCCGCGCTTTTTGTCTTATTTTTTTCATTCGCCAAATTAGTTTCTAATATCAATCGCTCGTTTGCACAAGTTTTTAAGTCATTTTCGCAGAGTTCAGCCCTGTTTTGTAAATCTGCATATTTTTTTTGACTTACACAGGATATCAAAAAGGCAGTACATAATATAGTTGTAAATTTTAGTGGTTTCATCTTTTTAAATTTATAGTTTGTCCGAGAACTCATCTTGACTTTTTCTATTTCCTTGTAAAGGAACTCATAAAAGCCAAAGTTTTAAATGATCTGAATCAATAGAATTCCAAAAAAAGAAAATACCTAAGATAAAAGAACGTAAAAGCAAAACCCATATCTTCTCTCTTTTAGATGAAAACATGATCGAAAATAAGTCCTTTCAATCGTTTTGGCAACTCGGCTTTAATATCCTCCATCTCCCCTCTGGAAACATACGTTCTCAAAATTAAGAACGTAGCGTGTATATAATCTTCAGCAACCTCATCCGACTCAAAATCGTACAATGACGTTTTACCGTCTAGTGATCTTATGAGGTCGATAAACTCCTCTACATTTTTCACTCTTTCCTTTTTTGCCTTAATAGTCCATCCGTTTACGTAAACGGCTTTCAAAAACATGGGAAGCTGAGCAATGAACTGTAATGATTCCTCAACTGAGATTATTGAACGCAAACCATGCAAAATAGAACTCAGTATTCGACCTGCACTCTCTGGATTCTCAGAAAGACCTATCTCTTTAGCATACTGTTTGATGAACGTATTGCCTTCTGCAGCGTATTGATTGAAATTTAGTGCCATGGTTATAAGTATTAAATTAAACGTTTATTTGATTCTTCTAAAATTTGTATTGCCCTTTTATCCAAAACGGGTTCAAACACTTCATAAAACTGTCCCACAGCCCGGAAATCTTTAGGAGTATGCAAACAAACCACCTCATCAACAAAGGGTGAATTATACAGTTTCTCGCTAGCAGATACTGATGATACTGGAACTGCGACTATAAGTCTTGAAGGATCTTCATCTTTAATAAGTGCTATGGTTGCAAGCATGGTGCTGCCTGTAGCTACACCATCATCAACAATAATAACAATCTTATCCTTAAGGTCTTTAGGCTTGGAATTCTTGTAATATTGATCCTGACGTTGCCGCAATATGTCACGAATACGCCTAGTTTCCTCATCAATATAACTTAAGGATGCACCTACAGAATCTGTTATGTATTTATTGCCTATACTTACAGCTCCAATGGCATATTCTTTATTGATAGGATGCCCTATTTTTTTTGTTAACACAACATCTAATGGTGCATTAAGCGCTTTGGCTACGATAGCCCCTAGAGGAAGTCCGCCTCTTGGAATGGCAATAACAACGACTTCTTTGTTCTTAAACCCCATCAATTTTTCGGCTAACTGTTTTCCTGCATCATTTCTATCCTTAAACATTATCGACGATTTTAGCGTTTATCTTTTCTACAAACCATTTGGCAGATTGTATGGCAACCTTTTCCAATTTGCCTTTTTCTTCAAATAAATGGCTAGCATTTGGAATAATTTCCAGGCTACGCTCACATTGCAATTTTTGATACGCCTCTTTGTTCAGCTTAATAACAATAGTGTCGTCCCCTCCAACAATGAGTAAGGTGGGCGCTGTTACTTTTTTCAAATCTTCCATGGCTAGGTCTGGCCTGCCACCACGGGATACTACCGCTGCAATATCACTTTTTAAATTTGCGGCGGCTTTTAATGCAGACGCAGCCCCTGTACTAGCTCCAAAATAACCAATGGGAAAGTTGGACGTCTCACTCTGGTTCTTGACCCATTTTGTGACCTCAATGAGTCTTTTTGTTAGAAGTTCTATATTGAATCTGTTCTCGTAGACAGTGTCCTCCTCTTTGGTTAACAGATCGAAAAGTAAAGTGGCCAACCCTTTTTCTTGAAGTATTTTTGCAACGTATTTATTTCGTGGACTTAGCCTACTGCTACCGCTTCCATGAGAAAATATTACAAGTCCAATTGCTTTTTGTGGAATGCATATTTCTCCAAGAAGAATAACGTCTTTTAATGGAATAGAAATTGATTTTATATTATTATATGTTAGCATCTGAATACATGAATTAATTTAACTCAAAGTAATTTTATCTAATAAGAACAGCAATGATGTAGGTCAGAAAAATGTATAATTATGAATTTAATTATTGAATCGTTTCAACTTTATTAATAATTCTTTCTGCTGTATTAATATTTTCAATCCCTTTTAATAAAGCATCAGGATTAAATGAAATACTATTAATCCCTTCTTTTACCAAAAAAGCAGCAAATTCTGGAAAGTCGCTTGGTGCTTGTCCGCACAACCCTATTTTTGTATGTGTTTTTTTGGCAGATTGGATGGCCATTTTAATCATCTGCTTTGCGGCTTCATCATTTTCGTCAAATAGTTGCCCCATTAATTCTGAATCCCTATCAATACCTAATGTGAGTTGTGTTAAGTCATTTGAACCAATAGAGAACCCATCAAAGATCTCAGCAAATTTTTCAGCTAAAATCACATTACTTGGAATTTCTACCATCGTATAAACTTCCAAAGCATGCTCACCACGCTTTAAACCATTTTCTGCCATGGTAACCAATACTTTTTTACCTTCAGCCACAGTTCTGCAAAATGGCACCATGACTTTTAGGTTATTAAGCCCCATCTGTTCTCGCACTTTCTTAATGGCTTCACATTCTAAAGCAAAACCGGCTTTGTACAAATCGTTATAATATCGTGATGCACCTCTAAAACCTAACATTGGGTTTTCTTCTGTGGGTTCAAAATCCTTTCCACCAATTAAATTAGCATATTCATTGGTTTTAAAATCACTTAAGCGAACAATCACTTCCTTAGGGTAAAAAGCGGCAGCAATAGTTGCGATACCTTGCGATAATTTATCGACAAAATAATCGTGTTTATTAGCGTAGTTTTTGGTGAGTTTTTCAATTTCTTTTTTTACCGAATACCCTTTAATTTGATCGAACTTTACCAATGCCATAGGATGCACTTTAACATGATGGGTAATAATGAATTCCATTCGTAAAAGTCCAACACCATTATTAGGATAAAAGGATAACGGAAAAGCACTTTCTGGATCGGCAAGAATCATTTTTACTTCCGTTGCTGGCATTTTGATATTAGAAAAATCTATTTCCTTTTCTTCAAAAGATAAAGCACCTTGATAAATATATCCTGTTTTTCCTTGTGCACACGATAGCGTAATGGCATTGCCATCTGTAATTGTTGTGGTAGCATTACCGCACCCTACAATGGCCGGAACACCAAGTTCTCGTGCTACAATGGCTGCATGGCTCGTTCTGCCCCCTTTATTGGTTACAATACCCGTTACTTGTTTTAATAAAGGATCCCAATCTGGTGTTATGGTATCGGTAACAATAATCGTATTTGGCGCTAACGACCCAATATTTTTTGGGGATTTTAAAAAACAGGCCTTTCCAACTCTTATCTTTGAACCTACGGCATTACCCTGAGACAAAATTTCCCCTTCCCCTAAGAGCTTGTATTCAATATGTGTATTTTTATTGCGTGTTTGATGCACCGTTTCTGGTCGAGCCTGCGTGATAAACAACGTATTGGTAATGCCATCTTTTGCCCATTCAATATCCATAGGTTGTTGGTAGTGGTCTTCTATAAGTTTTGACCAGTTAGCCAACATAATAATTTCGTTGTCGCTCAGGATATACTGTTGTTGTTTACTTTTTACGGTTTTAATATTTTTTGTAGTGGCATTTTTCTGTTTATTGGCATAAACCATTGTTAATTTTTTATCACCCATTTTTTTCTGAATAATTGGATATTTTTCTCGAGCTAAACTGGGTTTAAATACATAAAACTCATCGGGATTAACAAGGCCTTGCACAATGTTTTCACCCAATCCCCAAACACCTGATAGTACAATAACATTTTCAAAACCAGACTCTGGTTCGATTGTAAATCCTACGCCAGAACACCCTTTGTCTGAACGCACCATCTCCTGTACCCCAACAGATAGCGCAATAGTATGGTGCTCAAACCCTTTATCTTCCCTATATTTTATAGCACGATTGGTATATAAGGAAGCAAAGCATTTTTTTACGGCTTCCAGGAGCTTATCCTCGCCTTTTACGTTTAAATACGTTTCGTGTTGCCCTGCAAAACTAGCATCTGGAAGGTCTTCTGCAGTAGCACTGCTTCGTACTGCCACCTCTTTTAAATCATTGCCGCATAAATTTAAATATGCTTTTCTTATGTTTTTGGAAAATGCAGAAGAAAAAGTTCCAATTAAAATAAGCCCACGAGCTTGTTCTCCAATAGTTTCTAAATTGGAAAAGTCCTTTCTATCGAGTTTTGTCAACAATTGTTTTAATGGCTCTTCAATTTTATTCTCCTTTAAAAACTCCCAAAACGCATATGATGTGGTTGCAAAACCATTCGGTATGTTAACTCCTTTTGAGGTTAATTGGTTGTACATTTCTCCTAAAGATGCATTTTTACCTCCTACAATATCGACATCTTTGATATTTATTTCACCGAACTTTTTAATACGAGCTTCCATACTTTCAATGCTTTCTTGTTATTTAATTCTAAAAGTACTTATGTTATAAGCGTTTTAAAATGATACCAGTCAGTCAAGTATACTTTTATTGAATCTTTTCAGTAAAGCAGCAAACGGTGAGATTTTATTATTGCAACACTCTAAATTTTAACTGCTTTTTTATGAACAGTACCTCTATCGGTTTCAATTTGTAATATGTATAGCCCAGATTGTAAACCTTCTATACTGAAATTCGTTTTATGGGTTTACGAAACTAGCGTACCAGAAATACTGTAAATAGTTGCTATTTGAGCTAAAGTGTAGTTTTTGTTACATGATTTCAGGTATTTAGTAAATCTTAAATTATAGCCAACCTTACAACAAATGATCTGCGTCAATGATTGGTTAATTTTACTTTACCTGACCTAGGTCATTTCTAGATAGGATGTTTCAAATTATTTTAGCGGTATTATTAACAATAAATGAATCATCCATGTCTGTATTAAAAGTCATTGAAGTACTTGGGAGTTCTACTGTGAGTTTTGAAGATGCCGTAAAGAACGTCATTAATGAAGCATCAAAAACCGTTAAAAACATTAAATCTGTTTATGTAAAAGATACTCAAGTAACCGTGAACAATAACCAGATAGCAGAATACCGCGTGAACACAAAAGTGTGTTTTGGTATTATGGATACATAATAGTTATTAGTTAGTTTAGTTGGTTGAAGGAGATTTCCAGAAGGTAAAATATACAATTGGTTTATCGTTTGGGAATCTCCTCATTTTTGTACTACTAATATCGATATAAAGCATTGATTTTAGAATTAGTATTGGGCATATCGTCCTTATCCAATAAATAGACCGTCCCACCACTCAAAAATGTTTTTATGGCCGCTAAATTCATTAATGATATAGTTGTATCGTTCTCTTCGCTTTCGGCAGCAATTATGGCGTCGTTTTCTAATTTATATGTGCCAAAAATATCCTCTGGATTTTCACAAAATAAAGTATCAATTTTCCCTTCAAATGCTTTAGGTAAAATTTCCACTATGCCAATAGCAGTTTTCCCTGTGCCTTGCTTTTCCATAAAACGTGCTATTTTATCTTTTCGTTCTTGGTCAAAAGTAGATGAGATTTTTTCCCACGCTAATTCATGTACATCCAAAGCATCTATGGCTTTAAGGTTGCCATTAATGTTTTCGTTAAAGAAATTTGAGAAGGTATTTATCCCTTTATAAATATCGAAAAGGTAGTCTTGGGAAGCAATAAGCAATGGTACGTTCTTGTTATTTAATATAAGCTTAAGCCCCTCGTTAATAGCTCTAAAATATTTTTTGATTTCATTTTTTCTTTTTCCAGTAGCAGCTTCTTGTCCATGGTACAATACCTGACCTGCGCCTGTTTGTTGTGTTCTAAATTGCAGGCTTTTTTCTTCATAATCATAACCTACGCTTTCTTGTATACTTTCGGGTATTAAATCCTCGATAATAATTTCGTTAACACGATGCTTTGTACATTCATATAATTTTACATTACCCAATTCCAATGTCATTAAATAAAAAGCGCCATCGCCAACAAACAGGGGCATCAACGGTTTTAGATAGAAAGCATCCGCTACATAGTTAAACGCTTCAAAATTTATGGGAAGCGTATATTTTTGAAAAAAATGGTCTGCTATAAAAATGGCTAAACCATCGGATTGTTGTCTCCAAAACAAATTCTCATCAATTAATTTCTGTACTGGAGCAGTAATGCTATCAATAGTCTTTTTTTGAAGTCCTTTTTTAGCCAATTTCTTTTTTACTTGTTGCAACTGTATTTTTAATGATAAGGCATCTTGCTCTTGTAGCACTTCCTTACCTACTCTATGTGTAGGTATAAAAATTGAAATACAATGTTCTTGATTGAAATTATGTAGTTTGGCTATTTCTTTTTTAGATAGTAAAGGCATGATATTTGGATTTACGTTTTTGAAATTATATTTTGAATTTAATGAACTCAGTACAGGTATACTATCCTGGCGTATTGCTAAAGTAGTATCAAAAAAGGTATTATAAAATGACCCTCATCATTATAGATAGCTCTTTTATTATAAAAAAAAACAGGGATAATAATTAATTAAGATTCTTAACCGATCAGCGTTTCCATTGTCTTTATGGCGTTCCCAATATCATGAGTATTTTGTTCAAAACTTTCCCAAGGATTTCCATCTGTTTCTAATCGTTTAAAAATGTTATCGATGGTGAAGGATTGCGCGTTAAGTGTGGTGTTATTTAATTCATCCCAATGCAAAGGCATTGCCACAGGAGCGCTTTCCAAGGCTCTAACAGAAAAAGGGCTAACACTTGTTTGTGCATAAGAATTTCTGAGACAATCCATATACAATCTACCTTGACGCTTATCTTTTCTAATGGCTGTTGTAAACGCTTTTGGGTTGGCACTGCAAATATAGGTCGCTACATTTTTTGTAAAATCATGTACATCATCAAAATGCCTATCCCCTTTTAAAGGCACTGCAATATGCAAGCCTTCCGAACCCGAAGTCATTACATAAGCTTTTAACAATAGCTTTTCTTCTAAAAGGTAACGCAGTGCTTTTGCGGCTTTAACTGCTAACTGGAAATTCCCTTTTGGAGGATCCAAGTCAAAAACGAGTTTGTCAGGATAGTCCATTTTTTCGACCTTGCTCAAGGTAACATGAAATGTCAAAACATATTGATTTACAAGGTATAATAAAGCCTCTTTAGAATTACAAATAATGTGGTTTACCCAACCGTCTTCTTTTTTGATTTTCACCGTTGGAATCCAATCGGGGAAATAATTAGGCACATGCTTTTGAAAAAAACCAGCTTCTCCTATGCCTTTAGGAAATCGTTGCATGGTTAAAGGACGATTATTAAGATAAGGAAGCATGACGCTTGCCATATTTTCGTAATATCTATATATCTGTTGCTTGGTAATCCCAGACTTTGGGAACACTATTTTATCCTTATGCGTTAATGCAACTTTAGGAACCGTTGTTGTCATCTTTTTTAATATTATGCTGTTCTACATACTCATATATTTCTATATTAATTACAAAACCCCATAGTAACCTGTTAAAAAAATCAGCTCCAATGCGAAACTGGAGCTGTTTTTTGGAAGTAATAAATAGTACTAAATATACTATTTCAAGCCTATGCGTAAGAAGGATAATACTCCACTTTTAATTCGTTTTTCACATGATAAACTCCAGGCGAAGCATAAGCAGTTTTACGTGCTTGATCTTTTTCTGCCAACGAACTAACAGTCCCTCGTAAGGTTACGGTATGTCCATCTACTATAACAGAAATATTTTTAGCATCTATATCTGCAGTACGCTCAAAAGCTTTTTTGATCTTGTTTTTGATGTCTGAAGCTTCCACCTTTTGTTTTAAGGTAATGTTATTGGACACATATCTCACACCAAGTAAATTTTCAACCGCTCTTTTAGCCGCTTCTCTTTGGTAAGACCATTCTACTTCTCCTGTTAAATACACCCAGCCGTCTTCAACCTTGACTAAAATTTTGTCATCAGGTACAGAAACACTCCATTCTAGTGCATCAACAGCTGCTTTGGCTATTTCTTTATCCGTTTTCTTAAAGGCATCACCATATTTCACCTCAATATCTTCGGCTACAGCCTTTACACCACTAACTTTTTTAGCGGCTTTCTCTGCAGCCATTTTTGCGTTATAGCTTTTTACTACTCCAGAGAGAGTAACAACACCATTATCAACGGTTACGCCAATTTGTTTGTCGTCAATGTTTGGTTCCCAAGCTAATTGGTTTATAACATCTTCTCTAATTCTTGCATCTGTTTTCATTTTTATTATGATTTTTAATTAAACAATAATTTATAACACAAATTTACCTTGACTCTAAGCCTTTGAAAATGACCCAAATCAGTCAGCCATAATTTTAACATTTTTTTTAAAACCCTTTTTAAAATGCAATACAACTTAAATGACCCACGTCATTTTGTCACACAAATTATAGTTGCATATTTATATGGGATATTGAAAGCAGTAAAACAAACAGATGAAAAACACCATTACATATTACCAGCAGCAAAAAGGGTTTCGCTTATCTGTTGAAGACGCATTTCAAGATCTTATTAAACTTAAAAAAGAAGGCGATAAAGTATCTTTTAACACCAAATTACTCAAGATACTGCCCGAAGTAAAAAAGTATATAAACGGAAGATTGAATGCTGCGATAAAAAAAGGACATTTCTCAAAAAACAAATATAAAGCTGATGAATTTATCGATCAACTTTTTATTGAAATCTATGACCATATAGAAGAGGTTGAAAAAGAAAAAGATTTCTACTTGTGGTTATTCAAGAAAACCAATGACCTTTTGGAAGATACTATTGTTGAAGAAGAATTTGATGATTTTTTCTTCAAGAATATTGACACATACTCCAAGTCAGAATGGGATCAAATGGCTGAAAAATATAGCACAGATGGCGATGGTGATTTGATGATGCTCGAGGAGTTAGATGATATATCATATAGCCAAAACGATTACACGCTAAACCATGTGTTTATTGAAGATGATGAAAAGGAATTGACCCAACAACTTGACAAAGCGTTAAATGATGAAGCTATTAATAGGCATATAAATATGGTGCTGCACAATTTGCCACTGCCCATGCGAACTGTTTTTGAATTATTTACCAAACAGCATCTTAATCTCCAAGAAATTGCCCAATTAAAGAACACAACGTATCATGATGTTGAAAAACGCTTTAATGACGCTAAAAAAGCACTCCAAATAAGTCTTTTTAATAGATACAAGACAACATAAAAATCAATAGACTCAACACTCATGAAAATACCAATTCCAAACTCAAAATATTATGAAAATTTCCATTTATACAAAGACGTACGACCCGCTAGATTCAATGAAAACCTTTTTAGATTTTTATTATGGTTTAGATATGCAGTTTTTGGCAAGCGATTTATTAAAGATAGGCTTAACGCCTAAAGAAATATCTGACGCTGTTCTTAAAGCTATTAAAACAGGGAAAACTTCAGGAATAGAAATACGTAAGCATTTTATGCCCGTTTTTACTCAAGTCAATACAAGTATTGTAAATGATTGTAAACTTTCAAAAATGGGTTACGGTTTGGTTTTGCTTAATGCCAATTCAGAGTTATCCTCGGTTGCGGAGTGGCAGATAAAAATATTAAATAACTTCTTTGATTTGGCATAGTATAGCTATAGCAAAATTTCAAGTCCAATTGGGCAATGATCGGATCCATAATATTCTGTGTGGATCGTTACTGATTTAACTTTACCCACAAAAGATTTGCTCACTAAAAAATAATCAATACGCCACCCTGTATTTCGTTCTCTAGCTTTAAACCGATAGCTCCAATAGCTATAAGCTATTTTATTAGGGTGCAAATATCTAAACGCATCTACAAAACCGGCATTAATTATATTGGTCATTCCATCAATTTCAATTTGGGTATAACCAGCAGTTTTGTTGTAGTTGGCTTTATCGTTTTTTAAATCAATAGGTTGATGTGCTACATTAAAATCACCAGCAATAATTACGGGCTTTATCTCTTCAAGATTTTTTAAATAGTTAAGAAAATCGGTATCCCATTTTTTTCTATAATCAAGCCTTTCTAGTTGTTGCCCGGAATTTGGCACATACACATTAACAAGATAGAAATTTGGGTATTCGGCACAGATTACTCGGCCTTCATGATCGTGTTGGTCAATGCCCATGTCATTGGTTATTTTAATGGGCTTCGTTTTAGAAAGCAACACTGTACCGGAGTATCCTTTTTTAGTTGCTGAATTAACGTAAAGATTGTAATTTGTTAATCGAGCTATAGCCAGCTCTACCTCTTTATCCTGAGCTTTGGTTTCTTGAAAACAAATAATATCTGGATTCATTTTTTTGATATCTTCAAAAAAGTCCTTTTTCACGATGGCTCTTATGCCATTTACGTTCCAGGAAATGATGGTCATCTTGATTTAGATTTAGTGATCTACTTCTAATACCAAATTAAACATATAATGTCGCATATAAATCGTTTCTTTTTACGTCATTATATATTCAAATTAGTATAATACCAATTATCTATTGGATTAAACGGTTCAATTAAGGTTGTCTTTAAACAGATTTTTTAATGCCATTCCTAAAACTTTCATATCGTGGTTAAATTCACGTTCAAATTCTTTTTCACTTTCTTTTGTCTTCTCATTGAACTCAATCAAATTATCTTTGAATCTTTGGCTTCGAATAGCTAATTTATCTTTTAGAACTATGCTCTTTTGTTCTAATTCATCCAGTTCTTTAGTAAGCTTTTTTTGTTCCTTTTTACTGATTTTCGCAATTCTTTCCCGTAAATTTTCTATCTCTTTTTCAGTATTCTGAATGGTATTTTCTGAAGTGATTTTAAAATTTTCCCAATCGTTTTTTATGGTCATCTTAATTTCTTCGGCCGTATCTATCGCCCCTTGTTTTAAGTCTTTATTTAGTTCCGTTACATCTTCTTTGACTTCTTGTGCGTCTTTTTTGTATTTTTCACCACAACTTGCCAAAAGGATTCCTGCCATAAGACCTATTATGGTTAAGGATAATATGCGCTTTTTCATAATTTCATTTTATATAAAATAATTTATTTATAAAAATGGTGAGACTGTCTGAAAAGTGAATTTTTAGTCTAAATGTCATATTGAGTGAAGTCGAAGTTTTAACACCTTTACAGTCAATCTATTTCGACTGCGCTCAGTTCGACAAGTGCTAATTCACTTTTCAGATAGCCTCTTTATCTTTAATTCAATCAAGAACTTCTTCCAACTGATGATTTAACTTGTTTAACTTCGACTTTTGTCTGTTGATTCTTCTTTTGAGCCTATCTATCCTTGTTTGTTTGATGGTATCAAAAATGGTATCCTCGTAATTATCTAGTTTCGATTGTAATTTCTTAATTTTGGCTTTAGTCTTATCCTTGATGCTTTTTAGAGTAGACTTTCTTTTTGCCTCCATATCTTCAATCTTTGCTTTACGTTTAGTTTTCAATTCGGTAATTTTAGCAGTGATCTTTGTTTTTGCATCATCAGTGGCCTTTTTAAGCTTTTTACGTTCGTCTTCAATTTTATCTTCTAAATCGTCAATCTGATCCTCTATAAAATCATCGAATTCTACATCTGCTTCACTTCTAATAATTTCAGAATTAAAGGATTTAAGAGCATTGTCAATAAATATAGGATTTTCTTCGCCAACCTCAGCAACTATGGTTATGTCACCAATTTTCATTTTGTTATTTATTTTTCTTAAAAAGTCTTCTTCAAAATCATAACGGGAAAAATCAAGGATAGCGCCTACAGTAGTTCCAGAAAACAAACCAACAACCAGACCTATTGGACCAACCAAAGCACCTATTAGGCCACCTAATGCCATTCCTGTAAACGTTCTCCATCGTTCTTCCTTTGTTTCATCCTTCAAGACTTCATACTGGTCGTCCTCTTTTTTACGAAACATCATGTACTCATATAACGTGATGTCTCCATAATTGTCCAATTCTTTTATTTTGTGCAAAGCTTCTATAGCTTTAGTTTCTTCCTTAAAAGAAACGATAATAATGTTTGCCATTTTTTTAATTATTAAATGTTATTTAATTTCTTATTTGTACTCCATTATGGGTTATTGGATTAAAACTAATTTATTGAAATAATGAAGCCAATGATCTAGATCAGTAAAACAGAACAATCTTACGTGATTTTTGTTTTTTAATAACCGCACCTATGACCTAAATATGCTTAGAAAGAAAACGAAAAAACGCCTTTTTTAAGTCGGCATAAATCTGTCTTTGCGTTTCCATTCTGTTTCTAAACGCCATGTGTTTTTTAACAAATGATTGGTTTAGTACGTCTTCTCCTTTTTTGCTGTGATCGCTCATATTGATCTCGTGCAAAGCAATATCGTCCTGCAATTTATCTATAACGGTTCCATGAAGTGTAAACTGGTTTTGAAAATGTTCCAATTGCACTAGAACGTTTTTATCAGTCCATTGCATTACTAATTCGCTTAACCTTTTGTTGAAAGATTTAAGTTCATCTTCCCAAAAGGCAAGTTCGCTTCTCCATTGTTTATGCTCAAAATGCAAGCTCGAATTATAAATAACTTCTGTTTTCATTGGTTTATTTTTGTAGTTAAAACTAGACTGATATTCCTTATACCATTTCCGCATTGAAATCACCGTAATAAAACGCCCTTTTTCCCTTTCTACTTTAACATAAAAAGAAACCGTAACTAAGGCTATGCTTTATTTTTCTATTTCGTATAAAGAAAAAATTCATCATTTTATTTTACAGTAATTTCAATGCGGAAATGGTATTACTGTTCTAAAACAACAAATTGTCCTAGAGCTGCCATAGCCTCACAACCATATACCATTGCTGGACCTCCTCCCATAAGTATGGCTACGCTAATGGTTTCCATGATTTCTTCGGAAGTGGCTCCTGCCTTAAGCGCATCGTGCACATGAAACGCAATACAACCATCGCACCTTACGGTTATGGCAATGCCCAGGGCTATAAGTTCTTTTGTTTTTGTAGGCAAAACACCTTCTGCAATACTTGCTTTATGAAGGTCATTAAACCCTTTCATCGTATCGGGTATTTTAGTTCCCAATTCATCCATTAATTTGGTGAGGTCGTTATAATTTTTTGAATAATCTTTTACCATAGCTCAAAATATTAAGTGTTTAGTCACTGCTCTTAACAAAGCTATTTTAAAAAAGAAACCCTTAAAATGACGTAGGTCATTTCTGTTCTTTCGGCTCTTTATTTCCTTTGTTATCATAAACACAACCGTAATGAAAAAAAGAAATTATGCAATAGCATTGCTTATAATAATTAGTGCATTAGCGGTACAAAGCTGTGGTCCAATAGTCATTTCCTCCAGACCTGATATACCTCCACCACCTTGGTTTTATCCAAATAGAGTTGAGAATGTACGCTATGTGTACTTTCCTGAGTTTATGATTTATTATGACCTCACATTGAGGAATTATATCTATCGAAACAATAATGTATGGGTTCGAGTAAATGTATTACCCCCACGTTATAGAACCATTAATTTAAACCGAAGCAGGTTTGTAAGGGTTAAGACTTATCGTGGCGATAACATAAGTAAGTATCATCGGGAAAACAATACTACTCGAAGACGAACAAATACAAGCAGTACAAGAAGCAGAAGGAACTAGAAAGCCGCTTTATAAATTTAAACTGAAAATGAATTAAAAACTAAAAGTATCATGAAAAAGGCAATAATCTTATTACTGGTTTTTACTATTACAGGATGTAATAGCCAAGACAAACAGAAAAAGCAAGCTACAAGTGATAAAATCGATACCACGATTGTTAAGCCCAAGGAAGCGTGGGATGTTCATAAAGAATATGATGAATTTGGAAATCTCATAAAGTATGATTCCATTTATTCTTGGTCATACTCAAACATCGCGGGAGATTCTCTTCGTGTAAATTTAGATAGTATTATGGATTCATTTAAAGGCTATTTTAATAAAAACCAAGCTTTTAAATGGCAAGACGATTTTTCATATTTTCCTGAAAATGATTCTCTTTTAATGAATGATTTTTTTAAGAAGGATTATTTCTTTAGAAATTGGCAATCTCAGCATTCTGAATTAGATAAAATGATACAGAAAATGGATTCTTCCCGTAATGCGTTCTTAAAGCGTTTTCATCCAGGACTGTTAGAATCTAATAGTAAATCTAAGTTGTAACAATTAGGGTTTTATTGGTTTACTTCAATTTTTAAAAATTGAATCCATGACATTATTAGATTATAGGAATCTTTAGTTTAAAATTGAAGATGACTCATATCAATAGTAAATACCTGCCTTTTAAAACGGTGGATGTTTGTGTACAACATATTTTTTATAATATTAAATAAATCGCATTTAGTATCTAACAGAATTGGTATAAAAACATGACAAAAGCTATTTAACTAGTTGTTTTTTTTGAATATATTTGATTTTACTTGATAGATTATTTTAAAATGTGAGCGATTAATAAATTGGATTATTTAATACAGAATAATTATATTTATGCTATCATATAAATGTAATTTTGTACAACCCTTTGTTTCAATAACTAAACTGATTTCATGGCAAAAAGAAATAGCACATCGCCAAAAACTACAACGAAAAAAGTTGCATCAAACAAGAAAACCATACAAAAGAAAGAGGATGCATTTCTTATCGTTGGTATTGGCGCATCTGCTGGAGGTCTAGAAGCCTTCAAGACTTTTTTTTCAGAACTGCCTGATGCTCCAGGAATGGCCTTTGTAATCGTACAACACTTGGATCCTACGCATAAAAGCTTAATGGTAGACTTGCTTAAAAAGTATACCAAAATGCAAATCAGTGAAGTAAAAAATCATACAGAAGTCCTAAAAGATCATGTTTATATTATTCCGCCAAATAAGGATATGGCTATTTTTAATGGCATTCTTCATTTAATGGAACCTTCTTTACCAAGAGGATTTAGAAAGCCAATCGATTTTTTTCAACGCTCATTGGCAAATGATCAGGGCGTACGCGCCGTTGGCATTATTTTATCTGGAACAGGTACAGAAGGTACCATGGGACTCAAAGATATTAAAGGTCATGGTGGACTAACCATTGTACAGGATCCTGAAACGGCCCAGTATGATGGCATGCCTCGTAATGCTATATCTGCAGGTGTACATGATTTTATATTACCCATTAAAGAAATCCCAAAACTACTGATAAAATATTCTAAAAACAGGAATTTAAAACCCATAGAAAAACCATTAGAAATTGTTAAGACCAAAGACCAGTTAGAAAAAATTTTCATTCTCTTACGCAATGAAACGGGTTGTAATTTTGGTGATTACAAAGATAGTACAGTTATACGTCGCGTTGAAAAGCGCATGGCAATTAACCAAATAGCCAAGTTAGAAGATTATATTAAATACCTCCAAAAAAACACTGAAGAAGTCATAAAACTATTCAAAGAACTCCTTATAGGCGTGACCAGTTTTTTTAGAGATACAGATCCTTTTGACATCTTAAAAAAAGAGGTTGTACCAAAAATTATAGAAAAAAAATCTAATGGAGATACTATAAGAGTCTGGATTCCCGGATGTTCTACTGGTGAAGAAGCATATTCTATTGCTATTATCTTTAATGAGGTTATTTCTAAACAAAAAAAGAATTTAAAAGTACAGATTTTTGCCTCAGATATTGATGAAAGAGCTATTAATTTTGCACGCTTAGGTGTGTATCCCGATACAATTGTGACCGATGTTAGCAAAGACCGATTACATTCTTATTTTTATATTGAAGGGCAAAGCTATCGCATTAAAAAAGAAATACGTGACCAAATTGTTTTTGCAGAGCATAATCTAATGAAGGACCCTCCATTCTCAAAATTAGATATGATTAGTTGCAGAAATTTATTGATATATCTAAATATTGAAGCACAAAAAAAGGTGTTCTCTATTTTTCATTATGCCTTAATTAATGAGGGCGTTTTATTTTTAGGTAGCTCTGAATCTTTAGGAGAATATGCCGATGCATTTGAAGTGATTGATCGAAAAAACAAATTTTTCAAGCGTAAAAATCTTCAGCCCGATAAAATGCCTCAATTAGGCTATAACTTTAAAGATTCTTTACCTACTATTAAAGCTACAACAGTTCCTATACTTAAGAGAGTTCAGCATGATAACCTTGCTATAATAACACAGCGCCTTTTAATTTCAAATTATGCTCCTGCTTGCACAATTATTGATAACAAAGGAGATGCCGTCTATTTTTCGGGCAATACAGGTAAATACTTGCAACCTTCTCCAGGGGAAGCCAGTTTAAATGTAGTTGATATGGCTAGAGAAGGGCTTAAAACAAAGTTAAGTTCCATTATTTCGAAAGCCAGAAAAAGTAAAAAGCTAGAAGTGACTTCCAACGTAAAAGTAAAAACAAATGGAAACTTTCAGACTATTAAATTGACTACAAGACCTCTAAACCAGTCTTTAAATGATAATGGTTACCTCATGATTATTTTTGAGGATATAGAAGTAAGCAGGGAAAAGCCAGGAAAAGTTAAAAAAGTGGAACCCGAAAATGTTTCTGAGGTAAATGCATTACAGCAAGAACTCGACACAACCAAGGAATACCTAAGATCTACTATTGAACAATTAGAAGTCTCTAACGAGGAGCTAAAATCTTCAAATGAAGAATTACAATCCAGTAACGAAGAATTACAAAGCACCAATGAAGAACTAGAAACTTCAAAAGAAGAACTACAGAGCGTTAATGAGGAAATTGTAACCGTAAATACAGAACTGCAGGGTAAGATTGACGAACTTGCCCAGGCTTATGACGATATGAACAATTTATTGGCAAGTACAGAAATAGGAACTATTTTTCTGGACGATAAATTAAAAATCAAGCGCTTTACCCCATCTATGTCTAAAATCATCAACTTAATTCAAACTGATATAGGGCGTCCTGTAGAGCATTTATCTTCCAATCTTAATTATGACACCCTTGTATCTGATGTAAAAAATGTACTTGCAAAACTTACACCTTTTACAACACCTGTAAAAAGTCATGATGGTATTTGGTATCAAATGCAAATCATGCCTTATCGTACTGCACAAAACGTCATAGAAGGCGTCGTTATTACTTTTGTTGATATAACCATAGAAAAAACACTAGCAGAAGAGCTAAATAATATTAAGGAAAATTATGAGCATTTGCTAGAGTCAACCAAGACTATTGTATATACACAAGATAAAAATCTTATTTACACAGGCATTGCTAATACGTATCCAGATATTAAATATAGAAATATTGAAGGCAAAACAGATAAAGATTTCTTTTCAGAAAAAGATACTAAAAAACTGGAGGACATAAAGAAAAAAGTACTCAATACTGGAGAGTCCATTCGAGAAACAGTTTCCATAGAATTGGGAGGTAATACAAAGCATTACGATTTAACAGTTAGGCCTTTGTATGTGAACAAGACAATTAATGGTATAGCGTGCACTTCAACCGATGTTACAGAACTTAGTGTGCTTCAAAAAGTAGAATCCAAAAAAAAATAAAGAAATGTCTAGTGCTGATGAACATAATTTACGTGCTAAGGCAGAAGCCAAAATTAGAGCACGATCTCATGCCATTCAAAACCTTACCTTAGAGGAATCTAAATCCTTGCTTCACGAATTAGAGGTGCATCAGGTCGAGCTCGAAATGCAAAATGAAGAGCTACGAGAAGCTCAGCACAGGTTGGAGGAAGTCCGTGATCAATACACAGATTTATTTGATTTTGCACCAATTGGCTACTTGGTATTAACTGAAAAGGTAATTATTAGAAACATCAACCTTACCGCCTGTGCTTTACTTGGTATAGAGCGTTCTTTTATTATCGGGAAACCATTTTCTGCATATATTTCAAATGGCGAATCGCGCACATTATTTTTAAATTTACGTAAAGCCTTTAAAACTGGTGTATTGCCTTCTTTTGAAATTGAAATGAAACACAAAAGCAAAGGTAATTTTACGGCCTTACTACAAGGCATAATCACAATAGATCAAAAAACGAATAATACAGTTTGCAGAGTGTCATTAATAGATATTACAGAGCTCAAAAAAGCCGAAATTTTACAACTACAACACAAAAGCTTACAAAAGGAAAAACAAAAAATACAAGAATACCTTAATCTGGCACCTGTAGTTTTTCTCTTGATAGATACAGATTATAAGGTGCAGATGATCAATAAAAAAGGATGTGACCTTTTAAGATATGAAAATCCAGAAATATTAGGAAAGCATTGGTTTGACCACTTTATAAGTTTTACAGATATCAATGGAACAACTGTTACGCAGCAACACATAAAGAATGAAAAAGGACTGCTAAATCCGTGTTTTGAAAGCTTATTAAAATGCCGTAACAATGAAATGCGTTTAATGTCCTGGACCAATGTAACGCTATTAGATGACAATAATAAACCTATTGGAACTCTAATTGCAGGTGAAGATATTACAGAACGAAAAAAGTTAGAATCGCGACAACAAAAATATACAGAAGAATTAGAAGACATAGTTGCAGAGCGTACTGAAGAATTAAAAGAAGCGTTACAACAAGAAAAAATTATTAGCGAAATGAAAAGTGCCTTTGTTTCTATGGCTTCACATGAGTTTCGCACACCGCTTACCAGTATTCTTTCCTCAACGATATTAATCGAAAAATATAATGATTTAAAAGAAAATACCAAAGTAGGAAAACATGTTGAACGTATCAAATCATCTGTAAATCAGTTAACAAACATCCTTGAAGACTTTCTTTCTATGGAAAAATTGGAACGTGGCATTGTTACAACTAGTAAAGAAACCTTTGATTTGAAAGCATTTATTTTTGACACAATTGAAGAATGTAATTGGATGCTTAAAGAAACACAAAACATTAATTATATTCAAAAAAGTCCTATAGAAGTTTTTATGGATAAAAAGATTTTACGAAATGTACTGTTAAATCTAATTTCTAATGCTACAAAATATTCACAAACCGATGTAGAAATTAGAGCTTCTTTAAATAAGGACATATTAAATATAGACATTGAAGATAAAGGTATTGGTATACCTGAAAATGAACATAAGCATCTTTTTACAAAATTTTTCAGAGCAAAAAATGTTACCAACATTCAAGGAACCGGTCTTGGTTTAAGCATTGTAAAACACTATGTTGACTTACTTGAAGGCACTATTGCTTTTTCTAGTAAACTAGGTGAAGGCAGTACCTTTAAATTAATGCTTCCTTTACATACATAATACCAATTCTGTATTGCGGACTTGCAACAAAAAAGTGGACTTTTAGTTGAGAGTTTTAAAAAGGCGAGTATTCTAAACTCAAAAAAGCTGTCCCCTTATATTTTAATAATATCGGTAGGCGTTTCCACTAGAATGGTTATATCTCCTCGTAATGCAATAGGTTGTTTCATAATATCGGGATTGTGTTGTATCATCTTAATCCAATCCTCAGAAGAAAAATTATGATGTTCAAAGCGCGATTTATAAGAAGGATGTTCTTGATTGACCAAATCTTTTATCTCTAAGTGCAGTCGGTCAGCTAATTCGGCTATCTGAGTTCCCGTAAGAGGAGTTTTTAAAATGTCAATGTCTCGAATAGGTAGCCCTTCTGCTTTAGCATAAGCCAATGCCTGTTTTGCTCTTACAGATTTAGAGCTGTAAAAGAACGTGATTTGTCTGTCTGAAGTGGCTATTTCTCCCATAATATTTAGCATTAAACTAATTATTTATTTTGATGTGCTTCGCGATTGGTCATCGGGTTTTTATCTAAAGTACAACAGAGTTCAGGATAGTTTTTTAATGTTATGAGTAAGTTTGAGATTTCTGTTTAGATGTACATTGTTTTACTTATTCACTTTAAGCGCTATTCTGCATCAAAAACATATTCACCATTAAGTCCTTTTCTATAATTATATAAGACAAAAATAATTTAGGAGGTCTAATAATGAAATGACCTAGGTCATTTAGCTCCTTGGTTTCGGGTTATAACTTTGTTTTATTGAAATAATAAAAAGATGAAAAAAATCTTATGCGCTACCGATTATTCTAGTAATTCAATTACTGCTTTAAAGTATGCTTACGGCATCAGTAAAAACCTGAATGCCAAACTCTTCGTAACTCACATATTTGACTACCCGACAATATTGCTAACGGACGTAGAAGAACCTTTTCCAGATATTGAAGCAGATGCTTACAGAGAGCACAATGCTAAACTTAAGAAATTCTGTTCTAAGCATTTAGGAGCTAACTTAGGTGAAAGGAATGTGATCATGGAGGCTGTAGAAGATAAATCTGTGGTTAATGGTATTGTTTCTAAAGCTGATGAAATTCGTGCCTTTATGATTGTTGTAGGAATGAAAGGCAGCAATTTATTAAAAGATCTCATTATGGGCAATACTACAAAGAAGCTCATTGACAAGGCGCACTGTTTGGTATTGGCAGTCCCTGAATATGCCAGCTACGAACAGATTAACACCATTGTTTATGCTACAGACTATGAAGCAGATGCAGATATTGAAGTTATTCAAAAAATTGCAGGAATCGCACAAGCCTTTGATGCTACAATACATGTGGTTCATATCTCTACAAAAAAAGAGTATGCGGGAGAATCACAAATGGCATGGTTTAAAGCCATGCTAAAAGAGAAGGTGGATTATGAAAAAATAACGTTTGAAATTATATTCTCAGAAGCCATTTATGAGTCTCTTAGAATATATCTAGGAGATATTGGAGCCGATTTAGTAGTTATGCTCGAAAGAGAAAAGAGAGGAATTCTCAGAAAATGGTTCCACCAGGATTTAGTAAAAAAACTAGAAGGCTATGGTAGGATTCCGTTAATGAGCTTTAACGAAAACAACTTTGGAATGTTTCATTTCCTAAACCTTAAATGATTTAAACAGCTATAACAATGTCAAGAAGAATATATAGAATATTGATAGTGATCTCTATAGCATTGGGTGTTTATTTATATACCATCAAAGAGACTCACACTAAAATGTTTCTAATTGTAATTTCAAGTCTCGTTTTTATGCTTTTAAATATGGGCATTCACGGTTTGATTGCGCACTCATTAAAACCCAGTGTAAAGGGAGATGTTATTGCATATCCACTTTTAATAAGAGCACTTTGGGCGGTCTTGTTTTTCTTATTTGTGTTTTTTATCCTTCCCGTTTTCTGTCCTAATT
This sequence comes from Algibacter agarivorans, assembly GCF_039543245.1. Classification (NCBI taxonomy): domain Bacteria; kingdom Pseudomonadati; phylum Bacteroidota; class Flavobacteriia; order Flavobacteriales; family Flavobacteriaceae; genus Algibacter; species Algibacter agarivorans. Next base: position 103,470 of record NZ_BAABJJ010000029.1, on the reverse strand, counting down.
TTCTATTAAACTTTAAGTAGTATTAGAATTCAAGTACTTAGGCACTTTATACCAAATAAGCTTCAAAGTGATGGGTTAAATTCGTTTCTATTTTCTATTTACTTGGTTATAAAATTATTCTGCGTAATCTTATTGGGTTAGTTGTTTATATAATGAACTCATTTAAACTTTTTTGATTGAAGCGAAAAATAGAAGTTTTTTTGCTCAATTGAAGACTTTTTTGAACTGCATAGCATCGTTACGGAGTTATAAAAAGACAAAAAGTGAGTGAAAAATATCATTTTACAGCCAATTAAAAAAAGTTTAAATGAGTTCATTAAGAGTACTGTGCAAACCAAGGATGTTATCTTCCAAATATTGCTTAGTCATAACAAGAATCCTAATTAGTTGGTATTTATGAATATACAATTTGCCCCAATAACTAAATACTTTAAGCTTTTTTTTAACACACAAGCTGCTGGTCTCTATGTGTTATTATTTGCTATTTCCATAGCGGTTGCAACTTTTATCGAAAATGATTTTGGTACAAGTGCTGCTCAAAAGGTCATCTTTAAAGCGTGGTGGTTTGAATTACTTCTTCTTTTATTTAGCATTTCAATTGTAGTTAACATCTTTAAGTTTAGAATGATATCACAAAAAAAGTGGTCACTATTACTTTTTCATTCGGCAATCATTGTTATTTTTTTAGGAGCAGGAATAACAAGATATTTCGGATTTGAAGGTATGATGCATATTCGAGAAAATACAGCTTCAAATAACTTCTTATCTTCCAATACCTATTTAAAATTTAAGGTTAAAAAGGATGGAGAAACTTACAACTTTAATGAACCTGTACTTTTTGCTTCTTTGGGCAATAATAACTGGCAAGAATCATACTTGATTGATGGTGATTTAATAAACGTTAAAGTAAAAGCCTATATACCAAATCCAAAGCAAACATTGACCTCTACAGAATCTGGCTTGCCAACGCTCAAAATTGTTGTAGCAGGAATGAATGGTAGAGAAGAATACTTTATCAGCAAAGGACAAACCAAGCGTATTAGAAATGTTATATATAATTTCAAGAATACTGAATTAACAGGAGCTATTAACATTGTTTATTCTAAAGATTCCTTACGATTTAAAACAAATAAACCTTTAACCCAAATGGTGATGGCTACTCAAAAAAGAGACACCATATTCCCAACTCATACTTATAGCTTATTAAAACTACGTTCTTTATATTCTGATGGGATGAATAATTTTGTATTTTCTGAATTTAACAAAAAAGCTAAAATCATTTTAGAATCGGAATCGGTTAAAGTAAAAAATGAAAGTGTTACTGCACTAACTATGGATGTTTCTGTAAACGGAACTGTTCAAGAAACGACAGTTTATGGAAGTCGAGGCATGTCAGGAAGACCACAAATGGTAAATTTTGACGATATTGATATTGCTGTTTCGTATGGATCAAAGGATATTCATTTACCGTTTTCAATTCATTTAAAAAAATTCATTCTAGATAAATATCCAGGAACCAATAGTGCTTCCTCTTACGCAAGTGAAGTGGTTTTGTTAGATGAAAGGAATGACACAAAAATGGACTTCAGAATCTTTATGAATAATATCTTAAACTATGAAGGGTATCGTTTTTTTCAGTCTTCTTTTGATAAAGATGAAAAAGGCACATACTTAAGTGTAAATAATGATTATTGGGGAACTCTAATTTCTTACATAGGTTATGCCTTATTAACTATTGGTTTAATCATGGTGTTTTTTAGTAAAAACACCAGATTTCATCAAGTGTTACAAAAAATTAAAAAGATTAGAGCTAAAAGTGGTACGTTTATTTTAATATTGCTCATACAATTACATCAAGCTCAATTTCTGCCCAAACTCATGACCATAGTTTACATCAAGACCAAGATGCTTACTTAGCTCATACTGTTAGCAAGGAACATGCAGACACCTTTAGCGAACTTGCAGTTCAAGATTTTAAAGGGCGCATGAAACCTATTCATACTTTGTCTAGGGAAATTATGCGAAAAATACATCGTAAGGAAAGTATCGACGGGTTGAGTGCAGACCAAATATTATTGAGCATGTTTGCAAATAGTCGTGATTGGCATAACGTTAAAATTATTAAACTCGGTAATCACAAAAAAATATTAGACCAATTACGTGTAAATACAAATTATGCTTCTTATCGAGATTTCTTTGGTGAAAAAGGCATTTATAAATTACAAACTGAAGTACGAAGAGTTTACGACCTTAACCCAAAAGATAGAGGTGTTTATGAAAAAGAATTGTTAAAAATTGATGAACGGCTTAATATTTTAAGCATGGCTTTTTCTGGGAGCTTGCTTAAAATAATTCCTATAAAAAACGATGCCAATAATACATGGATTGCTCGACATAATCATGGTAATGATAGTCACGAGAGTCATGTTGCTATCAACTTTTTTAATGCTTATGGTAATGCACTTAAAACAGCAATTCAAACCAATGATTATACAGACGCGAACAATTTATTAAACGAACTTAAAGGGTATCAAATTAAAAATGGTAGTGCTATTTTACCCTCATCAACAAAAATTAATGCAGAGATATTTCTTAATAATTTCAACGTTTTCAATCGTTTGGCAAGTTTTTACTTTATTCTAAGTCTGACCTTTTTATTGTTTTTATTCTTATCCATTTTTAAACCTAATACCAAACTAAAAACCATATATAAAATACTCATTACACTTGTTGTTTTAGGCTTTGTTGCTCATACTATTGGTCTTTGTTTACGTTGGTATGTTTCTGGAAGAGCACCTTGGAGCAATGGTTATGAATCCATGATTTACATTGCATGGACCACTACCCTAGCTGGCGTTATTTTTACTAGAAAATCCTTTGGTGGATTGGCAGCAACTATGGTATTAGCATCCACAATACTTATGGTATCCATGCTTAGTTTTCTCGATCCAGAAATCACGCCTTTAGTACCCGTTTTAAAATCGTATTGGTTAACTATCCATGTATCCTTAGAAGCTGGTAGTTATGGATTTTTAATGTTGGGAGCTATTATCGGTTTAATAAATTTAATATTGATGATTTTCATTACTAATGCAAACAAAGAGCGGGTTAAAAGAATTGTTACTGAAATGTCATATATAAGTGAATTAACGATTTTTGGTGGCTTAGTTATGGTTAGTGTAGGCACCTTTTTAGGTGGTATTTGGGCTAATGAATCATGGGGACGCTATTGGGGTTGGGATGCTAAAGAGACCTGGGCACTAGTTACCATTCTTGTATACGCTTTTATATTGCACATGCGCATTATTCCAAAACTAACAGGTTTATTTGTTTATAATGTGTCTACTATTTTTGGATTGGCAACGGTTATAATGACGTATTATGGTGTAAACTATTATTTATCAGGATTACATTCTTATGCCACAGGCGATCCAGCACCTATTCCAAAATGGATATACATCGTCGTAGCATGCATCATTGTAATAAGTGTACTAGCATATCTAAAAAAGAGAAAGCATAAAATAATTACTTAATAACAACGCCATTCTCTAAAATCAAATCGTATTTATAACCCGCACCAAAATCTTTATTTAAGGTTACGAGTGCTTTTATGGTAAGTGCTGAACCTTCAGGAACAAACGCATCTGATGTTACTACAAGGTCGAAATCATCTTTACTACCATCTTTCAAATGAATCCAATTTCTATTCATAATACCTGCATTAATCTTAGTACAAATACCATTTAATTGAATGGTCTTGCCGTCATATTTTTTTGGGTTCTTCACTAAATCTGCAATGCTAACAGAACCTTTATCTATTACAACCTTATCGGTGTGAGTTTCAATAGCTACTTTTGTAGGCGTGTTTTGTTTTATCACTGTATAATCACTTGTGCCAATTTTTCCTGAATTATTGGCATGATTTTCAGGAACGAGATTAGTTACTAAATACACCGTTTCAAAAACCCGATTATACTCTTTACTTTCAAAATTTGTTTTTAGCAATCCACCCCTATACAAATACGTTTCGCCAACTTTTACGTCTGTTTTTCCAGTAGCAATCCAAAACTTTTTATCGCCTTCGGAAACATTGAGATACACATATTTTTTTGTGGGCAACACTTCATTTACTATCACTTTATGAAATTCTGATGAAGGTGTCTTATTAAAGTCTACACTTTGGTTTGATGGTGATTCACTAAATATTCCTGAAGACGTTTTTGAGCTATTATCTTCTACAGTAGGACTAATAACTTTGGGATTGTTGTTACAAGCAGTTATTATTATAAATAATGGAGTAATGACTGAAAATTTAATGATGTGATTCATAATTTTATTTTTTTCGTTTTCTAAAAAAGCGTTTTATAATTCGTGTATTTATTCTAAAATTATCTTCTTGATTATAGGTTGAATATTCTCCTGAAAGGCTTATTATTAATGACCTATCCAAATAATAAGACAAGTACGTACCCACATAATGTTGACTAAATTCTGGTACGTTTGTGGTGTATTTGTAATTCACAAATCGATAATAAAAATCAGCATTCAATCTATCGTCCATAAATTGTCTAGAATATCTTAATGATGCTATATTACTATCTAAATAGTTAGATGAATTCATGTTATAAGTTAAAGACATTCTACCGTCTATTGGTAAATTAGAAAAACTAACAAACCCATAGATATTATCGGATTTATTTTGACTGTTACTTTGAAACCGTTTACTATAACTAAAACCTGTAAACACACTCTTAAATGGTTTTATATTAATTCTAGCTCTAATACCTTGTCTTGCTATATCTTCGTCCAAAATTTCTTCAATATCAGTTTCATAAGTCTTATAATAAATAATTCGTTTTCTTGAATCGTATGATAATGCTAGGTTAACTTTTCTATTAAAACGGTATCGCGCCGAAACATACAAATTAGTCAATCTAGGGCTGTTACTTATAGAATCATTAACCTTATTAAATATATCTAGTTCCGCAGTCGCAAAAAGGTTTAGTTTTTTATTTATGGTACTAGAATGTTGAAAATACGTAAATCGTCTATCCAAATCGCTATTATTTCGTTGTTCAGCAATCCCTAATGTAGTTTGCGAATGAAGGTTTTCACTATCTGTCAATCTACCAACATAAGCACCATATTGCAATAAGTCTGGATTAAATCCATAATCAAAAATATCTGGTCTGAATCCAGCTATGGCACCAACATAATTCTTACCGAAAAACTTTTCAGCCTGTAAACCATCAATAGCGCCAAGTGATGATATTTTATAGTTAATTTTTCTACCTGCAGTAATTGATAAGGTTGAATCAACATCGTACCGCACAGCCAAATTAAACACCCTTAAATAGTTATCGTTACTCAAACTATTAGTTTCACTAGAATTTATATTATATCTATAATTAAGATAGGTATCCACTGAAAAATTAGAATGGTTAATATGATTAGCGTTTATGGAGAGTCGTGTCATCAATCGATGACGGTCATCTCTAACTTCTGAAACTGTACTATAACTTGAAGCAGATAATCGCGCCCTAATATCTTCAGAATAAGTTTTTTTTGAGTTTTTTGATATCGCTTTTATCGAGTCATTATAACTTATTCCAATGTTTTCTACTACAGCTTCTTCTTCAATTACCCGCTCTTTAATACTTTTAATTAAGTAAGTCACTATCATGCCTTTTTCAATTACACAATCCCCTATTTTAACTGAAACCACCGAGTTTGAAGACTTGTTGTTAACCAATAAACAAGGCACATTATCAATAGTCTTTAAGGTATCTCCTACTTTAATCATAGCTGTATTATCAAACTTCACATATACATTTTTAGATGTTATAAAAGTTATTTTTCCCTTTAAAGGAACCTTAGTTTCTTGTCCATAAATAAGAGAGCACGTCATTATCATAGTCAATATGAAAATATTCTTAATAGTCATAATAGGTTAAGTTCTCTAATATTAAGGGTTTGGATGGCATGTTACACATGCACTACTTTCATACACATATCCATTAACCTCACTATGGTCATTATCTACTTTACTTTGATTATTATGTTCATGACAATTGAGACAATTATATACTGAATAATCATTTGCATTATTATGACAATCAACACAATCATTCCATTCTCCTCGATGTTTACCACTATCAATTGGGAAATACTGCCCATCGTGATCAAAAATTGCAGGTGTCCATCCCGGATTGGTGGTATGACAAGCCACACAGTCTGTTGGGAAATGGGCTGCAGTGTGGTTTGGGTTATTTGTGTTATCGTAATCTGTTTGATGACAAGTTACACAATTAGGGTCGGCATCTGAATAATTTGAAGTTGTATGGCATTGTGTACAATCCTGTATATCATGTCCCAATGTTAATGGAAAAAAGTCATGATTTATTGTTGCTGGTGTCCATCCAGGATTGGTAGTATGGCACGATACACAATCTGTTGAAAAACCAATATTTCTATGTTGAGGATTTAACGTACCATCATAATCAGGTTGATGACAAGTTACACAATTAGGGTCGGCATCCGAAAAAGTCCCTGTGGTATGACATTGTTTACAATCCAAATTATCGTGTCCTAAGGTCAATGGAAAAAAATCATGGTCTCCAATATTATCTGAATCCCATCCATTACCAACAGGGTTATGGCACTCTAAACAATTTGTCGAAAAATTAGTGTGATCTGGACTCTTAGCCGCCATAAAATCTTCTCTATGGCAACTTATACAATCGTTTCCTATGTTATCAAATCTTAAATTCGTTTCAGAAAAATGGCAGTCTACACAACTTAAACTACCATGCGAACCAACTAAAGGGAAACCATTTTCTTCATGAATCTCAGGAACATTATCCACTAACCAAGTATTGGATGTATGGCATCTAACACAATCATTCCCAACAGATGCACTATGGATATCATTATGACAAGAAGCACATTGATTTGGAGTTCCTTTAAAAACTAGTGTTTCATGGCAAGCTTTACAATCCGTTTGAGTATGGGCTCCTTCTAATTTGAAATCTGTTTTATTATGATTAAATCGCATTAAATAGATATCCAATTCCCAGCCCGAAGGATTATGACATTGATTACAACTCACCTTTAACTCATCACCATGAGGTGTTTGAGCAAAAGTAGATGTAAATATCAAAACCAATAAAATTATTGATGACAGTCTATACATTCTAATTTATTTAATTTATAAATTATTTCTTCTTTACCGTTTACCGTAGTGCTGGTATGACAAGCTCTACAATCAACTTCAGTGTGCTTACCTTCTAGAGAGAAATTTGTGGTATCATGGTCAAAATTTTCAGGTATCCAACTTGTCGTTACATGGCACCTTACGCAATCTGTTACACCATTAATGGCGAATGTGTTTTCATGAACGTTATCATGACACGCAATACAATCTGTTTCTAAATTGGTGAACTTTTGAATTATTTCATTTTTATTATTTTCACTTTCGGTGAAATGGCAGTCACGACAAGCTACCTGTTGATGTTTGCCTTCAAGTGCCCAATCTGTTTTTGAATGGTCAAACGAATTGATACTAGACCATGTATCATTTATATGACATGCCGTGCAATCTTGTTTCGGATAAAATGTAACTGATATGTAATTTTCGTGAATATCATTATGGCAATCCACACATTTTGAACCCAGTTCTCTAAATGTCCACCTATCCTTTTCTTCACTCACATGACAAGCATAACAAGGTGTTGCGACATGTGCACCTTTGAGAGGGAAATCAGTTTCTTGATGTTGATCTAGAGTATATAAACTATAATCAAACCCTTCTTGTAAAGAATGACATTCAATACAATCTGGTGATATGTTATTGACTGCAAACTCGCCTTGGTGATAATCATCATGACATTTATTACAAGCCGAAAAATCAATGGCCATAGTGAAGCGCCCTTTGTGGCATTTTTTACAATCTACTTGAAGATGCTTACCTTCTAATGGATAATCAGTAACACTATGGTCAAAATTCTTTATTTCCTTTATTGACAAAAAGCTTGTCTCTCTATGGCATTTAGCGCAATCAAGTCCAAATTTACCTTCATGAACATCGTCATGACATTTCACACAGTTATTCTCATTAGTCCTCAAATTATCTTGAAATACCAATAATGGGTTGTCCGATTCTTTATGACAGCTAAAGCAATCTACTTCATTATGCTTTCCATTTAAAGTGAAATTAGTCGTATTATGATTGAAAGTATCACCTCCAAAAAATAAACTAAAATCATCTTCTTTATGACATGATTTACAATCTCCCGGAAGTTTGCGTTCATGAGGATCTTCATGACAGGACACACAATCTTCAAAAGCTAAACCAGCAAATTCTTGAAACTCTTTTCCGTTTCTAGTAGTTTCTTTGTGGCATTCAATACATTCTAAATCTTTATGCTTTCCTTTTAACGCAAATTCTGCATCATTATGATTAAAATTTGAAGCAGGTCTAAATTCTTTAAAATCATGACATTGCACACAATCAGCAGAAAGCGTTTCTTGATGAAAATCGTCATGACAGGCTAAACACTCTTGGTCTAAACCCAAAAATGTATGCTTCTTTTTTTTAATTTCGATATTTTGAATATTATCTGGCATATGACATTCTCTACAATCTACTGTGGCGTGTTTGCCTTCTAATTCGTAACCTGTTTCTTCATGATTAAAACTATCTTCATCAAGGTGAATCATATCAAATTTTCTCCCGTGATGGTCGCTATGGCATTTGAAACAATCTTGTTTTATAACTTTTACTTGTCCATGCAATCCTTCCTTTTTGTTTATGAGCGTTTGAATCTCTTTATGGCATTCTAAACATTTTCTATCTAAAACTTTTTCACCCAATTCATGGCATTGTGTACAATTACTCATGCCTTCTAATTCCTTATGTGCTTCAGATAAATCTCCAGGAGATATCTGCCCATAACTTATTGTTACTGAAAAGACCACAATTGCTATATGTACAATTAAATTTTTCAAGTATGGGTTAATGACTTTTTATGGTATATCCAAAGCGTTTGGTTATTTGTACACCTGCTTTTTCTAAAAAGCTGGTGGGCAATTCTCCACCAGCAAAAATGTATACCAAATCGTTTGCTAATTGTTTTGTTTCGCCATTTTCATCAATCTTAAGTAACACATCATTTTCGTTAATTGATGCCACATTAGAATTATATATAACATTGAGAGAGGCATCATTAATAGCCTCATGTACCTTTTCTCTATTTTTAGGTTTTAATCTGGCAAACTTGTCTTTTCTATAAGACAAAGTTGTTTCATTTTCATTTTTTAAAAGTAATGCCGATTCAATGGCTGAATCTCCTCCGCCAACAACTAATATTTTTTTATTTTGAATGTTTTCTGGTTCTAATAATCGATACGCTACTTTAGTAGAATCTTCACCAGGAACATTTAATTTTCTTGGACTTCCTCGTTTTCCTACCGCTAATAAGACATTATTACATACATATTCTTCGTTTGTATTTGTAATAACTTTAAAGGTTTTATCTTCAGTAGGAATAATGCTTTCTACTTTTGTATGCTCTTTAATTTCAATATCATGTGCTGAAATTACTTTTTTCCATAATTGCAGCAATTCATCTTTTGAAGTGTTAAATAGCTTCGCTTTTCCGTACAATGGTAAATCCATAGGTGCGGTCATTACTATTTTAGACCTTGGGAACGTATAAACTGTTCCACCCAAAGAATCTTGTTCTAAAGTCACACTGCTTAAACCATGTTCTTTTGCTGCCAGTGTAGCTGATATTCCTGCTGGTCCTGCTCCAATAATGACCACATCTACAACACCTTCTTTAGATGACTTTTTACTTTTAATCATGTTTTCAATAGCCTGTTGCCCCTGCTCTACGCTGTTTTTAATAAGCCCCATGCCACCTAACTCTCCAGCTATGTATATACCCTTAAAATTAGTTTCGAAAGTTTCGCTTACATGGGGCAAATCAACACCTCTACTTTCCGTTCCAATTTTTAGCGTAATAGCCTCAACAGGACAAGCATGAAAACAAGCGCCATGACCAATACAATTAGCTGTATTAATTACGGTTGCTACGCCATCAATAATCCCTAAAATATCTTTTTCTGGACATGCTGTTATGCAAGCGCCACTGCCAATACAAAAATTAAGATTGATGTGCGGATATAATGAAACAGGCTCAAACAGACCTTCTTCTTTGGCTAATTCTACCTTTTGTTCAACAACAACAGATTCTACCTTTTTCTTCCTCAAATAAAAAAAGACGGTTGTTGCACAAAGCATAAATACCGTACCGTAAACTAATATTTGTTCTATAAGTACTTCTCCCATTAGAATATCCATTTATAACCAAAAGCAACTGTAATTGCTATGTGAATAATTACAATAACCAGCATTATTAAAGCAAACGGCAAATGTGCCACATGCCAGTATTTGAGTAACCTTTGCATGGTTTCCAAACGTGCTATTTTGCCCGAAAGCCTCATGTCGTCTCTGACCAATTTTAATATGTATTTTTGGTCGTTTATTGGTAGTTTTTTAAGACCTAATTCTTTTTTTAATTGCCTTACATTTTTATAAGATGTATTTTCTGCATTAGTCACATTTTCAATGACTTGTAATGTTTGATTATTAATATTAAATTTTTCATCTAAAACAGCCCCTAAATCTGTTTTTAGGTTTTTCACTTCCCTTAATGTCAATGCTCTACCCTCTATAGTTCTAGGGATTTGCATGTAAATAAATCGTCCAACAACCCCACTCAACACAACCGCTACCATGCTCCAAAAAGCAATGGACACAATACCTCCAAACTTAAAAGCTGTATGAAATAAAATAAGAATTGGTCCTAGTGTACATAAAAAAATATGAAACTCTAATAAGTACTTTAGGCGGATTTTCTTTGATAAAAAATTATATCGTTTTCTGGCTATATAAATAGAAACACCAAATAATATCATTAGTGTACCAATAATACCTAAACCTTGACCATAAATCCCACTAGGTTTAAACCAAGTATGACGTAGGTGATAAAATCGTTCTTCTAACGGCGTGATATAATATGTGTAACCTGTGTACGCAAGATATGCTGTTGCAATTACAGTAATTACAACCATTACTGTTATATATAGATTGTGAAGGGATCTTGTCAAAATATTATATATTAATCAGTTAGTTTTTAACTCCTAGAGTTAATCTTTATTTATATAACAACTGAACTAAAAGTTTTACGTGAAGAATTTATATTTTTTTAAAAAAAATTGGAGTGTTTTGTGTAAAATGGAGATTTATGTTGTTTTATTACTAAAAGGTATAAAATTATACAATTTCACAAAATTCTCTCTTGCCCAAAATCAACTACAATACCATGACTTAACCTTTTTAACTAAAAACTTGTATTATGATAAATGCCCTAAAAAATCAAAATATCACCTACACCGCTTTTGATAGTGATATTACATTTTATGCTTCTAAATCTTATTCAAGACAACCACTAAAGAATACGTTTCAAATTGAAGCTTCTATTGATGCCTACAACATTCAAATAGATATGTTCAAGAAAACTGACAAACCTGAAAAAGGTGTTATTAATTTCCAATCATTTCCCGAAATTCAATTTAGGGGCGAATTATTAGAATTTGATTATTCTGAATTATACGAAAATGAATCAACTGTAGTTTTAAAGGGAGGGATAAAAGTGCTTTGCAAGAAAAAACAAAAAACATTTTTAGGTAGTGTTAAAAGAATTGAAGATACAATCTACTTAAAAGCAAATCTCTCATTGAACCCTTATGAATTTGAATTTGAAAAAGTATTAAACTGTCAAAAACCACTACATTCCGCAAAAGCCATTTCGGTTGAAATTATGCTACATTTAAAAGCCTAAAAACACTATTCGTAAGTAGTTTAATTTAATTACGGACAATCCTGACGCAGTTTTATGTGGTCTTCCAGATTACGCAAATCCAATCGTGTGCCGTCATCTTCAGGATTTATTTCATGTAACCTCCAAATAGCACTAATTACTGAGAAATCTGCGAATTGTATTGATAGCCTTAAACCACTATTAGTACTTACTGTCCAACTACCATTAAAATCAGTATTTGAAGCATCTGTTGCTATGGCTGTACCATCTGCATTAAAAGTAAATCTATAGCCGTTAAATTGGTTTTCTATATGCTGTTCATCAACTTCAAATTCTTTAACCTCCCATTTACAGAGCATCAATAAATCTTTAAACTCTTGTTCTGAGGCACTAATGTTATCGTCTTCATCAGAATCATAATCATCATCTTCATCACAATCATCTATAGCATCTTCAATAGCATCTTCTAAATCATCCAAATTACCAATACTCAAAAATGTTCCATCAGAACCCGTTAATTCTATTGGAAAATTGATATTTACAATCAAATAGTCTTCAATATCATCTATAAATTCGTAAAATTCTTTATCAGTATATATCGTTTCAGAACCAAGTTCATCAATTAACGTATTGTAAGTTGTAACGGTAATTGGATAATTAAAATCAATACATTCAATATCGTCATCGTCTTCATTTTCATCAGGACAATTATTTCTATAACTGTTGAGTTCACTTTCGGAAACCACAAGCGATTCAGTAAAATTTTCTAATATAATAGTGATAGGAAACGTAATAACCAAGGTGTCTGTATCTGTGTCGCTATCATCAAAAATAGCTTCAATCGTATCAAAATCGTCTTCATTATTAACAGTAATCTGAAGACTATTAACAACTAGACTAACGGGAAGTTTTATAGTAATACAACTTGCTTTATCAATAATATTATCGATTGAGCCATCTTTAAGCGTAGTACGTTGCACCAAATTTGCAGCCACTGATGTAGGAACCAATGGCATTTCTTCTGGCACTTCCTCAAATCTGTATTCGTCTTTCCTGCAAGAAGATAAAACGATTAGGCACAATAGTACTAGAAATATTTTTAGGCTTAGTTTCACAACAACAATTTTAATAATTCGTTTCATATATATAACAACTAACTCAACAAAATTACATTTATATTTTTTTTTCTAAATTTAATGAATATTCAACTGCGATGCCCAAAGAAATTAAAAATCACATCTGCGAGGAAGAAACTTTTACAGGTATTTACTCTAAATACTCTAAAAGCCTGCACGATTTTTTATACTATAAATTTGGAGAATATTTAGACCCCAATGATAAAATGCAAGAAGCATTTATAAAACTGTGGGAAAATTGCAAAAAAGTTCCTCCAAGTTCTGCACGTGCGTTTCTTTTTAAAGTGGCTGGTAATATGATGTTAAATGATATCAAGCATAGAAAAGTAGTCCTACGCTATATTCAGACAAAACCAAAAGAATACACTAATGAAAGTCCTGAGTTTATTATGGAAGAAGCTCAATTTTTTGATAAATATCAAAAGGCATTGAGCAAACTACCTGAAGAGCAACGTATCACTTTTTTATTAAGTAAAGCAGATAAAAAACCGCATAAAGAAATTGCAGAAATGTTAGGAGTTACACGACGTGTTGTAGATAGCAGGGTTTATAACGCCTCGTTAAAACTTAAAGCCGAACTAGAAGAATTCAATAAGTTTTACGCAAAAAAGCCTTCTAAATTGTTATAGTAATAGAAGTACGAATTATGGAAAAAGAATCCTTAAATAAAAAATGGCTTGAAGGAAGGCTAACAGAAGAAGAACAAATTGCTTTTGATGTGATTGAAGACAATGAACTTTTAAAACAAATTATTGATAAAGCTCCTGCTTTTAGTGCCTCTAATTTTTCAGAAGTCCAAGATGTAGAAATCCTAAAAAGCAAAATAAAATCTAAAAACAACTTACTCAATAAGCGCAATTGGTTAGTACCAATGCTTAGAATTGCTAGTGTTTTTGTAATAGCATTTGGAATCTATTTCCTGTTCTTTTTTAATAATGCTATTAACATAGAAACTGCAATAGGAGAAAAAAGAATGGTTCAACTGCCAGATGCATCAGAAGTGATGCTAAATGCAGTTTCAGAAATTACATTTAATAAAAATACTTGGGCTGATAAAAGAGAGCTTATACTTGAAGGTGAAGCCTTTTTTAAAGTTGCTAAAGGCTCAACTTTTGATGTTGTTACCTCCATTGGAAAAGTAAGTGTTTTAGGAACTGAATTTAATGTTAAGCAACGTAAAAACCTGTTTGAAGTAAATTGTTTTGAAGGTCTGGTAGCTGTATCCTATAAAAAAGAAACTTTGAAATTATTACCGGGACATATTTATAGAATATTAAATGGTAAGATTTCATCTGATACCATATCGAATAAAGAAAAACCTTTTTGGATAAATCATACTAGTTATTTTAAGAAAGTGCCTTTTCATGAAGTTATTAAAGAGCTAGAAAGACAATACAAGGTTGTAATTACGGTTAATCAAAAAGACGAGAGTTTATTATTTACTGGTGGGTTTACTCATAAAAATTTAGAAGAAGCTTTAGAGTCAATAACCACTCCTCTAAAACTCGTTTATGATATGGAATCACCAACTAAAATTTCATTACATCATAGTGAATAAACTAATTTTTGTTATTGTTTTTCTTAGTCTTTCTCTTAATGCTCAGGTTCAACAGAAGAAAGTACCATTCGTTGAGGTCCTAGAATATTTAGAAAGCAAACACCCTTACCAATTCAATTATTTGTTTCAGACTATTGATGAGGTTTTAGTTTTTTATCCTCCAGAAAAGAGCTCTTTTGAAGATGCCATTGCTTTTTTAGAAAAACACACAGAACTTAATTTTTCCATTTTAAATGATTTTGTTTCAATAACTAATACCGATACTTTTTTTTTATGTGGCTACCTCAAAGATATTGAAACAAAATCTCCTATTGCTTTTGCTACCATACAAAGTAAAAACGCATCTGCCAGTAGTGATAAAAATGGATATTTTAAACTTGAGATTAAAAAGAAAAAAGAAACTATCATAATTCGTCATTTGGGGTATAAACGACTTAAAAGAGCTTTCCGCTTTTTCAATACAGAGACTTGTGGAACTATTTACTTGGTACCTGAAGTGGTAAAATTACAACAAGTGGTGCTTTCTAATTATTTGGCAGAAGGAATTAATAAACTATACAATAGTTCATTTCAAATAAATTTTTCAGAATTTGGAATTCTTCCAGGATTAATTGAAACAGATATTTTACAAACAGTACGAGCGCTACCAGGGATACATAGTGTTGACGAAACAGTATCTAACATAAACATTAGAGGTGGTAGTAATGATGAAAATTTACTGCTTTGGGATGGCATCAAAATGTATCAATCAGGACATTTTTTTGGGTTGATTTCTATTTTTAACCCGAAAATGACCGATAAAGCAATACTTACTAAAAACGGAACAAGTGTCCATCATTCAGATGGTGTTTCAGGAACAATCGAAATGCATTCCAGCGAGGATATTAATGATGATTTTAAAGGCAGTATCGGTGTTAATTTTTTGAATCTGGATGTTTTTGCAGACATTCCAATTAGTACGAATTCGTCATTACAAATATCTGCAAGAAAAGGGCTAAGTGATTTTTTTAAAACACCAACTTATAATTCTTATTTTGATAGAATTCAACAAGATTCCGAATTAGAAATGAACACGGAAGATGTCAATAACTCTAATATTGAATTCGACTTCTATGACACGGGGTTACGATGGCTGTACCAAATAGATGAAAAAAATCAATTTCGATTGAATTTATTAACAGTTAGCAACGAGCTTATTTTTGATGAAAATGCTACATTAAATGGAATTGATGAATCCCGCAGAAGTAGCCTTGTTCAAAATAGTTTTGGTGCTGGTTTATTTTATAAAAGAATTTGGACTACCAAATTTGAAACCGCTTTGCAAATCTACGAGACAGATTATAAGCTGAAAGCGATAAATGCCAATATTATACTAAACCAGCGTGCTTTACAAGAAAACAAAGTGTCTGAAACTGGAGTAAAACTAAATACGACATATAAAGTGAATGAGCAATTTTCGCTTTTAAATGGCTATCAATTTATTGAAACACAAGTCACTAATTTTGACGATGTAGATAACCCAGTATTTAGTTTATACGTTGTTGAAGTTTTGAGAACCCACGGCTTATATTCACAAATAAAATTCTTATCTGAACACAAAAAGAGTAGCATTACAGCAGGTATTCGTGCAAATTATATTCCTAAGTTAAATAAATACATTTTTGAACCACGCTTAAGTTTTAATCAAAAAATAAACCCTTATTTTAATCTTGAAATTCTTGGAGAATTTAAGCATCAAATCACATCCCAGATTATTAATTTTCAAAATGATTTTTTTGGTATTGAAAAACATCGATGGCAGTTATCTAACAACACTAATATTCCTGTAATACAAAGCAAACAGGTTTCTTTAGGATTACAATATAATCGTAATGGATGGCTAATAAATGGTGAGGGTTATTTTAAAAAAGTAGCCGGAATAACCACGCAAAGTCAGGGATTTCAAAATCAATATGTATTGGCAAGAACTGACGGTGACTATAAAGCATTTGGTTTCGATTTTTTGGCAAGAAAACAATTTGATAGTTTTAATATTTGGTTAAGTTATACTTATATGGACAATTATTATAATTTTGAAATGCTTCAGAATAATAACTTTCATACAAATTTTGACTTTACGAATGCTTTAACCTTGGGTACAACATATTCATTAAATGACTTTAAAATTTCTACTGGATTAAACTGGCATTCTGGAAAACCTACAACACGCCCTATCTCAGGCAATGAAATTAGTGGAGGTACTATAAATTACGAATCTGCAAACAGCAGTCGCTTAAAAGACTATACAAGAATTGATATATCTTCTACTTATCAATTTGATGTGAGCAAAAACACAAAAGCAAACATAGGCGCATCTATATGGAATCTGCTCAATCAAAAAAACAACTTAAACACATATTACCGTATCGACAATAATGATGGACTTGAACAAGTTTCGCAAGCTTCATTAGGTATAACACCTAATGTCAGTTTTAGGATTTCTTTTTAGCTTGAGGCTTTTTTCTTTAAATAATACATTTTAACATCAAACGAAAATGCTAGTTACTTTCCGATACAGAAATTAGCAAATATATTCCCTAACAAATCATCATTGGTAATTTCACCAGTAATTTCACCAAAATGATAAAGCGCTTGACGAATATCTATCGCCAATAAATCGCCTGATAAACCTGAATCTAAGCCGTGCTTTACTTTATAAATCTCTTCAAAAGCTTTTAATAAAGAATCATAATGACGGGAGTTAGTAACTATGGTATCATTGTTTCTTAATGCGCCAGTATTCACAAAACTGAGCAGTTTTTCTTGTAGTGCATCTACTCCAATTTTATGTTTTGCAGATAATAAAATAAAGTGAAACCTTTCAACAGAGCCTGTACTGAGCGCAGTCGTATTACTCAAGGTGACTTCTAATTTTGATTTTTCTTCCTCAGAAAGTTTATCTATCTTATTGGCAATAATAACCAATGGTTTCTGAGGGTATTTATTTTTAATCTTTTCAATCTCAATTTGAAATTTTGACTTTTTAGTTTGAAAATCTTTAGCATCAAATAAATAAATAACAACTTGAGCCTGGTCTATTTTTTCAAAGGTTCTTTTTATACCAATACTTTCAACCACATCTTTAGTCTCTCGAATACCAGCAGTATCAATAAAACGGAAACCAATTCCTCCTATCGAAATTTCGTCTTCTATAGTATCTCTGGTTGTTCCTGCTATTTCTGAAACAATGGCTCGCTCTTCATTTAACAGAGCATTCAAAAGTGTGGATTTCCCCACATTTGGTTCTCCTACAATAGCTACAGGAATACCATTTTTAATAACATTACCAACAGCAAAAGAATCAATCAAACGCTTTAAAACAAATCGAATACGTTCAACTAAATCCTTAAATTGGCTTCTATCAGCAAACTCGACGTCCTCTTCAGCAAAATCAAGTTCTAATTCTATAAGAGAAGCGAAGTTTAAAAGTTCCTCGCGCAGCTTCGCTATTTCAGATGAAAACCCACCTCGCATTTGTTGCATAGCTATTTGATGGGACGCTTCATTATCACTAGAAATTAAATCAGCAACCGCTTCTGCTTGAGATAAATCCAATTTAGCATTTAAAAATGCACGAAGCGTAAACTCTCCAGCAGTAGCCATTCTACAGCCTTTTCTAAGAAACAATTGAATAATTTCTTGTTGTATATAATTGGAACCATGGCATGACACTTCCACGACATCCTCACCAGTATAGGAATTAGGGTTTTTAAAAACAGATACTAAAACTTCATCTACTATTCTTTCTCCATCAATAATATGCCCTAAGTGGATGGTGTGTGTTTTTTGATTGCTAAGTGCTTTTTTAGATGTAACAGATTGAAAACACGAATCTGCTATCATTATTGCATCCTTTCCTGATAGTCTAATCACAGCAATGGCACCAGCGCCGGATGGTGTTGCTAAAGCTACAATGGTGTCTTGATTTATCATGTTGTAAAAATACTAAACTAAATAAATCCCATCTGGCTTAATTTCTATCAAGCGTTGTCTATACAAAGTCCCTATAGCTTTCTTAAAGTTTTTCTTGCTCATTTGCAAAGCGTCTTTAATAGCTTCCGGACTCGATTTATCTGTTAAATTAATATACCCACTATTATCTTGAAGTTCCTGCATAATCTGTTCTGCATTAGGTTCTATATTTCTAAAACCTATTTGACCTAAGGCAATATCAAGTTTATTACCAGGACGAATTTTTTTAACAATCCCTTTAAGTTTATCACCAATACTTAAATCTTTAAAAATACTGTCTTTATAGATTAGTCCCATGTGCTTCTTGTTCACAATCACATTCATACCAATATCAGATGGGTGGGACACGATCAAATCGACTTCATCAAATTCATTAACAGTTAATTCTTTATTATCTAAAAATCTATTGGTTTTACTGGAAGCCACTAACCTATCGGTCTTTTCATCCAAATAGCAATGCACCAAATACCAACCGCCTGCTTTCATTTTAAAAGCTTGCTCACTAAACGGACAAAACAATTCTTTTACTAAACCCCAATCTAAAAAAGCACCGAAATCCGTTGCTTGGTTACAACGTAATAAAGCAAATTCACCACGCTTAATATATGGCATATCCGTTGTTGCAACAGGGCGCTGTTCATTATCTAAATACACAAAAACATCAAGCTTATCCCAAATTTTAAAAGCCTCAGGCACATAACGGTTTGGCAATAACACCTGGTTATCTTCATCATCAATCAAATAAGCACCGTGATCAGTTTCACGAAGTATTTCTAGCGTATTTATTTCCCCTAATTTTATCATGCTGCAAAGGTAACAATTTTTCAATCTTGCACTAAGTTTACAACCATTCAACTTAATACTTATTTATATTTATTTTTTTGGGCGCATCCCTATCGGGTCAGGCTTTCACTACTCGCTCCCTCCTAAGGTCGGGGAGCTCAAACAAACCGTTCAATCCCTTGCGCAGGCAATCGCAGTAACAGTAATATATTGCCATTTAATTTTCCAACCCAAAGTTTATCAAATTTTAAAAATAAAAACGCTTTAAATACTTTTGCACTCAACCCTCCTAATTTCGATTAATCGAAATTACCCTTACTTTAATACAAAGGGAGTAAAAAGTTTAAGTAATATTTTTAGGAACAAAAAATTGTGACAGATACTATTAATCAAAACCTTTTAATTAAAAAGACCCTTCAGGTTTTTAAAACCTGAAGGGTCTGGAGATTATATAAAAAAAACGCTACAATTACGTAACGCTTTATACTTTATAAAAACAGAGTTCTAATAAACAGACTCTTTTCCAAAATGTTTAGTAAGCAAATAGTAAACTACGGCTCTATACTTATTACGGTTAGATTGTCCATATTTATCCATAACGGCCTGAATACCTTTATCTAAATCAGCACCATCTTTTAATCCTAATTTTTTAATTAAAAAATTGTTTTTCACGGTAGCTAACTCAGAATCATCAGATCCAGAAACCGTTGCAGCATCCTTGTTATAAATAGATGGACCACAACCAATAGTAACTTTAGTTAATAAATCCATGTCTGCGTTTACACCGCATTTGTCTTTTAAATCGGTAGCATATTTTGCAATAAGCTCATCTCTTTTACTCATAATGATTTCGTTTTTAATGTGTTAATAAATACTAATTGATAGCTGTTATAAAGATAACTATTTATTAGACACAATAATTACTTACAAGTCACATATTCAGCTGATAAAATCGAAGTAATTTAGCAGCACGTCGTCATTAATTTGTTTTGGTGTAAAAACCTCTAATAATTTGGGCTGATCATCTTCTAAATAGAAAGATTTTAATGCTGATTTTAATGATACTTCATCAGAAATTGATTCATATTTAAACCCATACATATTACATAAATGTTCTGCCGTTAACTGATGATTCGTTTCAAAATAGGTGTCAAAATTCTCTGTGTTTTTGTGTCCTGGCAAAATTCTGAAAATACCACCACCTTGATTATTCACAATAATAATTTTAAAGTTTTTAGGAATATAGTTATTCCAAAGCGCATTACTATCGTATAGAAAACTTAAATCACCTGTAATAAATAGGGTTGGTTTTTTATTAGCCACTGCACAACCAATAGCTGTGGATGTGCTTCCATCAATACCGCTGGTGCCTCGATTACAATACACTTCAAGAGTTTTATTTATTTTGAATAATTGTGTATAGCGAATTGCAGAACTATTACCAGATTGCAATATGTATTGGTCTGGAATAGATTTTAAAATACGACTAAAAACCTTAAAATCTGAAAACGGAATTTGTTCTAAATAGGTTTTATGCTTTTTTAAACGACTTTGCTTTACAGTTGTCCAAATGGCTTTGTAATTGCTTTTTACATAATGTGTAACTCTTGGTAAAAAGGCTTCAAAAAAGGCATTTGGTGTTTTTTGAATATGGTTATCTAAACAAAAAAACGTGTCATTCGCCATTTTACCATCTATATGCCAATGGTGTTCAGGTTGATATTTACGCAGAAATTGTTTAATTTTTTTAGACACAATTAAACCACCAAAAGTGACTAAAATATCAGGCTGAAGTTCCTGCTTTTCTTCATCAGAAAGAGGTGCAATAAGTTGGTCTATACTCGAAAAAAAACTGGGGTGATGTAAATTAGATGTCGTTTCTGTTAGCACAATAACGCTATCATCTTCAGCCAATTCATCTATCCATTTTTTTTCAATTTGGTTAGGCGAATTCACACCAACCAAAATCATTTTTTTTGATGCAGAATTCCAATCCTCAAAACAAGATTGCAATACGTAATCTTCAATGTTATCAGACTTTACATTAATAGCTATAGTCTTTGGTGACACACTTAATGCTTCAACCGTTTCATAAAGCGGTTCATCTAAAGGAATATTAATATGCACAGGTCCTTTTTTAAGGACAGCAAGATTAATAGCTGTATTTATGTTTTCTTCGTTATGCGTTTGAATATTTTTTTGCAAGCCTAGCAAACGTTCAAATTTATCTTCTAAATTTTTAAAAATTGGTAATTCTTCATGTTCAGGAATATTCTTTTCATCCTTCAAATCCAACTTTAAATTAGCAGAAAATAAAATATGATTTTCAAAAACATTTTTTTGGTTAATGGTTTGCCCATCACCAATACCAATTAAATGCTTCGGTCTGTCTGCTGATAAAATAACTAACGGGATATTACTATAAAACGCTTCCGCCACGGCAGGATAATAATTTAACAAAGCACTACCAGACGTACAAAGTACAGCAGTGGGTTCTTGCAATTGTTGGGCTATCCCTAAAGCGAAGAAAGCCGCAGACCGCTCGTCTACAATGCTATAACACTTAAAAAAAGTATCATTAGTAAAGCCTATAGTTAAAGGGGCATTTCTACTACCTGGAGAAATAATAATGTGCTTTATGTTTTTTGCTTTACAAAGCTGAATAACGGTTTGAGCAAGCGGAATTTTTGGGTATGTCATGTACGCATTAATCTTAGCGCAAAAATAAGAAATAGGGCGTTAAATCAATCTATGGCAAGATACTTTTAATTACCAAAGATTTTGAAACCGTTTCTTCCCATTCACTTTCAGCACAAGAGCTTTCAGTAATACCACCACCTACATAAATAATAGCCTGTTTATTTTTAAGCTGCATACAACGTAAATTCACGTAAAGTTGTGTACTATTTTTAGTAACGGCATACGCTCTGTTTTCTATGTTTCGTCGACCAGAACGTGGTGCTTTAGTTATTTCTAAATTCAGTTCACCTAAAAACCCGGTGTAGAATTCACGATTATAATCCTCTTGTTTTAAGATGAATTGTTTTGCCGGTAGTTTTGGTAATCCACAAACTGCGGGCGTTGGGTGTAAAGCCCCTATAACTTGCTTTAAGGATGTTTTAGATTTTAACTGAGCAGAAATCATGGTTTTTAAGTGTATCAAATTCCCTGCTTTTACGGTTTCAACATCAGAAACCTTAAAACTTTCAACCGATGGTTTTAAGTTGTCGATTATAAAATCGGTAACAAATTGCTGCTCTTGTTTTTCTTTAGGCTGCCAAACCACATCCAAACCGCCTTTATAATCTTGAGTGCCTGCCAATGCCATAATAGAAAATCGGTTGCCTTCTATTTTTATTAAGGTTTCTGGAGTAGCACCTAACCACAAGCCTACTTTAGGGTGGTACCAACAATATACAAATGCCGATTTGTAAGCGTTTAATATATTTTTAAAGATTGTAAGCGGATTGGCATCAGAAAGATTTACCGTTTCCTGTCTAGATAAAACGACTTTCTTTAATTCAGATTTTTTTATAGCTTCAACACCTTTTTTAATAAGGCTGATGTGATTTTTTTTAGAATCTGTTGTGGCTGAATTGATATGCATTTGCACTTCGACAGGCTCAGTGTGACTTTCTAGATTTAGATTGGCTAAACTTATCACTTCAGAACTATCACTTGGAATTAGCACTGTTTTTTCAGCATCGTCAAATGGCGAAAACACAAAACCCTTTTCGGTAAAATCTTCAGTAAAGTGCAAATTATCATTACTTTGAAGTCGTGCACTGAGATTGTCTTGGTTTGGTTTTCTGTAAGCTACAAAAGGCAATTGATTATGAAAATGCGATCCAATACGCTCAAAAAAATCGTTTGAGGTCATTATTTATTTTTAGGTAACGAAATGGTAGATAGCTTACAAATAGATATCAAATTATCGGCTTCGTCGGTTACACGAATATCTAATAATTGCGTGGTTCGGCCTTTGTGTAAAAACGTAGCTTTAGCGTATACAAAACCTTCTTTAACACTTTTTAAATGGTTTGCTGTAATTTCTATGCCACGAATAAAAAATTTTTCTGTATCCATGAAAATATGGGAAGCAAAACTACCTACACTTTCTGCTAAGGCAACTGTAGCACCACCATGCAGCACGCCGTCTGGTTGATGTACTCTAGAATTTACAGGCATTCTAGCTACTAAAAAATCATCACCAAAATCTGTAATTTCAATATTTAAGGTTTCCATCAAGGTGTTTTTACAAGCTTTATTAGCTTGTTCTAAAACATCTTTTTTAGATAATTGCATAGAATAGTTTATTTTTAAATCGTTAACAAAAATACAAAACATAAGTTGTAAATGAATTCACGAGAAAAAGAAATATCATATACTACAACCAACTCCTATTCTACCTTAAATACGCTAACAAAATCGACTAAAAATGTTTGGTTTGTTTGTCATGGTATGGGGTATTTAAGCCGGTACTTTTTAAAATATTTTAAAGGCTTAAATCTAGACGAAAATTATATCATTGCCCCACAAGCAAGCAGTAAATACTATATTCAGCCTGGGTTTAAACACGTAGGCACAAATTGGCTAACTAAAGAAAATACTGTAAAAGACACCGAAAATGTCATGCGTAATTTTGATGCCATATTTGAAGCTGAAAACATCCCTGATAATCTTAATTTAATTGTGTTTGGATATTCACAAGGTGTTAGTGTGGCAATGCGCTATGTGGCAAAACGGCAATTACAATGCGCACAACTCGTTCTGCATTCTGGAGGTATTCCTAAAGAATTACAAGCTGAAGACTTTGCATTTTTAAATACTAAAGTGAGCTTAATTTGTGGTACACATGATGATTATTTAAACGAAGAACGTTTGCAATCTGAAACAAAAAAAGCACAAGATTTATTTAATAATCAATTGCATGTTATAATGTTTGATGGTAAGCATGAAGTAAATGTGGATATTATAAATGACTTATTATAAGTTGTCATTGCGAGGAAGCATGACATGGCAATCTCATGAAACAAAGCGACACATATAATTAGAAACAACATAGCAAACAACAAAAAGATTGCCACATCAGGCAAAAAGGCCTGATTCGCAATGACGTACATACCATGAACATACCAACCCTAGAAAACAAACGCGTAAAACTCACGCCTTTAAATTTAGAAAACTATACCCACCTAACGGAAATTGGTCAACAAGAAAACTTGGTACAATACTCCCCAAGTAAAGTTGAAACGCCCGAAGATTTAAAACAGTACGTGCAAACAGCTTTAGATTGGCAAATCAATAAAACCGCTATGCCTTTTATTATTTTTGACAAAAAAGCAAACACCTATGCCGGCACATCACGTTATATGAACATAAATTGGCACAACAGCGTTTTAGAAATCGGAGCCACTTGGATAGGACGCGAATTTCAAGGCACAGGCTTAAATATGAATATTAAATTTTTAATGCTGCAATATGCCTTTGAAACCCTAAAGTTTGATAAAGTAGAGTTTAGAGTGGATGAACGTAACATCCCCTCTAGAAAAGCCGTTGAAAAAATTGGTGGCATCTTAGAGGGTGTTTTGCGTAAAAATACGCTGATGCTTGATGGTTTTAGGCGGAATACCTGTTGTTATGGGATTTTGAAGGAGGAATGGGATGGGATCAAGAATGATGTTTTTGCTGAATATTCATGATGCTAGGCTCGACTGTGACGAACACTTACTTGTAACAGAACTCGTCGGGAGACGAGGGCTAGTAGGTGATTTTCTTGTCCTTGCATCTGGTTTGAAATAACTATTTGTTTATTATTTTACTTATAAAATCATTCGGCATAGTCGGTCCAGAATCATCTTTAAGTAATCCAGTGTCAGCTCTACTAAATAGAGATTGCATAATTAACTGTCTATCTTCTTTTTCAACTTTAGAGTCATTCAATAGAGATAGATAGAAATATGTTAATGTATTACGTTCTTCACTATCTCTTGCCAAATGAAAAGAACTAAACATAACTTTAGTAATTGCTTTTATGCAGAAAGCCATAAAAGAAATAAAGGTAATATAGATTATTGACCAACGGATTGCTGCACTTTTGTCATCTGCAAAAAAGCTTGTATAAATTTCTTCAGGTACCTTCCAAAGCAGTTCTCCTAATGACCATACGACTAAAACCACAAAAACTATTAACGCTGCAAATGAAATCCATCCTTGAGTTCTTAAATTTTTAGCACGATTATTCCAATATTCAGCTGGTTTTTTTAAGCTTAATAAACTGTCATAAGTGTTTTCAAGTTCAGCGATTTTATCTTTAACTCCACTGTTTTCATCAGTTCCGTCATACCAATCATTAAATAAAGATTCCTTTTCAGATTTGAAGGTGTCTATTAAATTTACATATTTTTGGTAATCTTGATTAGCTTTGGTTAAATGTCCAGTCAATTGAGTTTCTGATTCACTTAGTTGACTTCTTAAATCATTTTTAATCTTACTGATAGACGATTTTTCTTTTTTCCTTCGTTCTGTTATTTCTGAATTATCTTTTAAATCAAATTCATAGGCGAGAAGACTCCCAATTAAATTATTTCTATCTGCTAAATTCGTATTTGTTTTAACAATGTAGTTGTATGCTCCAGTAGTTGAATCAGGTATTCTGTTATTTATGTCAGTCAAAAATTCCGTTTGACTTGAGTCATAGGTGAAATAATTACCGTTTTTTTGAATTTGACCTTTCTCAGTTCTCCAGTAGTTTTCAAGATTCCCTTTAGTTTCAAGATGCCGTGAATTCAAAAAATTATCTAGTCTGCCTTTTAAAGTATTAAAATGTTGTTTTGAAGAATTTAATTCTGATGGAATATTTTCTAATTTCTCCCAGCCAGCAAGCTGTTGACTCACAAACTTGTGTATTGAACTAAATCCTTTGAGGGTTAGAGAAAATTCAATATGAGGATATTCAATTGTAACTTCAACTGAATTGAACCAATCCGATTCGGAGGATTCAGCAATTTTCTTTCTAATTTCTGTTGTTGTCATATTTTTGTTTTCAGCATGTTCCTAAAGATTAGGATATGAATCCGTTTCAATGATTTATATCCACCGATAAGCAAAGTTAGAATTTTTCTTACTTAAATAAGAGTGAAGTTATAAACACTTATAAACAAAAAACACCTTCCAAAAATTGGAAAGTATTTAACAACTAGTTCAAACAAATAAGCCTAAACCGCGTTTACAAATCCTTTTTATAACGCTTCATCATAGCATCTCTAGATTCTGGAGTTTCTTTAGACCCTAATTGGTCTTTTAGCATTTGCCCGATAGTTGGAAAATCATCTCTATTAATTTGGGTGTTTTTATCCCATAATTTAGAACGCATAAAGGCTTTAGCACAATGCAAAAATAGTTCTTCTACTCTAATAACAATACAGGCTTTTGGCGGATTTTGTTCGGCTGTAAATAGGTTTAGATAGGCTTTATCAGTAGATAAATAGGCTGTTCCATTAACACGAAGCGTTTCATCAATCCCAGGAATTAAGAATAATAACCCAATAGTGCCAGTCTCAACGATATTAGAAATACTATCTACCCTATTGTTGCCTTTGGCGTCTGGAATAACAATTTCTTTTTCGTTCATCACTTTTACAAATCCAGGATGTCCACCTCTTGGAGATGCATCTTGTTTTCCTTCTTTACTAGACGTTGACAATACTAAAAAAGGGGCATGATTTATAAAATTAATAGCGTGAGGTTCTAGACTATAAAGCAATTTATCTTTAGCTCTTCCTGTAGCATAACCATATAATTCGCGAAGTTGAGATTCATTTTCAATTTGCATAAAAAACCCTTTTAAATGTGATAACCAAAAGTAACCATTTTAAAAATTGATTAACAATTAAAATTCATGGTAACCATATAAATAGGTAGTTCATCAAGTATTTATAAAGCTATTCATAAATATTATCTAAAATTACGTTTTACAAAATGTTTTAATATGAAGACCCTTATAATAATATTAGCCTTATTGTTTACAAGCCTTAGCAACGCACAATTTATATCTGATGATGATGTATTGCATTTTGGAGTAGGTGCTTTAATTTCTAGCACTACTTACTCATTAGTTTATTCTAAAACAAAAAACAAAAAGAAAGCCTTTTGGTATAGTTTAGGTCTATCATCTTTAGCTGGTTTATCCAAAGAAATTTACGATGGCTATATAATAAATGGACGTTTTGATACTGGTGAATTTGTGTCAACTACTGCTGGTGGTTTAGCAGCAAGTACAACACTTAGTTTATTTGTTGGAAAAAAAAGGGATAAAAAACATAAGAACGTGGCTTTAGTTAACTAACTAAATGCCTGATTATATCTTTAGTTGGTAATATTTTATTGGTATGCTCTATACTTGGACCTGCAACCCAAACGGTTTTATAAGTGGCTTTAGTGGCGGCCTTTTTAGTTGCATTCATACCGATTGAAAACCGAATCATTTTCACCCATTTTTTAAGTTTTTTGTTTTTATTCAAAACAGATTCTAACCCCGTTTGTTTTGTGCCTATTTTTTGTACATAAGGCGTATTAATCACGGTACAGGGTGTTCCTGAAATACGCTCGGTCATAACAATATCATCAGCTCCATAATCTACGCATGCTTGTTTATATTCCTCTGTTACGTCTGCTTCAAGAGAGGCTATAAAAGGACTTCCTACAGAAACACCTTCTGCTCCATAACTCAACATGTCATCAATATCTGCTTTGCAGCCAACGCCACCAGCCGAAATGATTGGAATGCTGCAATGCGTGCTTAATTCTCTAATTAATGCTTCTGGTGTTTTATCTCCTCTATGACCTCCTGCCAAATTATTTACAGCTATAACCGCATCAGCACCTAATTCTTCAACTTTTTTGGCAAATTTTAAATCTACCACATCACAAAATACTTTTATGCCTGCTTTATGGGCTTGCTTTATGGTTTCTTCTGGGCTGCCTAATGAGGTTATTATAAAATCACAACCTTCTTCACAAATCACTTCTAACTGTCCTTTGTACTTTAAGTTCGATTTGTTAACAATTAAATTAAATCCAAAAGCCCCCCCTTCTGGTTTTGCTGCTTTTAATTCTCTTAAAGCTATTCGTAACTCATCAAGTGTTCGGTAATTCAACGCCGGAATACAACCTGCAATACCTCCATGCATGGCTTCTTTTACCATGGCTACGTTAGAAACCAAAAACATAGGTGCCTGAATAATGGGGTGTTTTATATTTAGAAGTGCTGTTAGTTTAGTTGCCATAATTATTTTTTTCAAATATAATAAAATATTATGCATGCATAGTAACTGATATTCAAATAGTTACAGATTAGTTCATTATCATAAATGTTAAATATCTGATTTTATGATATTTATCATTTACTTACTATGCATGCATAATTAATTTTGTGGTTGTAATATAATTATATTTTATCATGAAAAAAATAGTCCTAGGTTTATTTATTTTTGGATTAACCATCCAAGTCCAATCACAAACAGTTTCATTACCCGAAACTTTAATCTCAGTAAATTACAAATATTTAGATGCTGTGGATTTAGACCATGTTCCCGAACGTGTTAAAAAGTTAGAAAAAGAAGTTCTTAATTATAAAAACATAGAACAGTCAAAACTTTACGATGATGAACATGATATTTACAGCGTATCTTTTTATGTTCCTGAAGGAAAAATAGTTGCTGCCTATGATATACATGGGAAAATTGTTAGAACTATTGAAAAATACAATAATGTAAGATTGCCTTTAGTAGTCATGCAAGCAGTGTCAAAGCGGTTTCCTAATTGGGGAATAGTTGAAGATGTGTATTATATTAAATACCATATTGAGCAAGATTCCTTAAAACAGGAATACAAAATTAAGCTTAAAAATGCTGATGAAACGATTACGGTTAAGACCGATGAAAAAGGTGCATTTTTATAATAATTTATCTGTTTGATACAAAAAGCGCATTCAAATAATTTGAATGCGCTTTTTTTGTTGCTAATATTCTTTAAAAGTCTACATTCAAAGACTAAATCTAATCTAAAAAACGATAATAGCTACATTTTAAATAGGCCCCTTCAGGAAAACCAATAGGATGATCTGTATCGTGTTGCGTCTTGAGAACTACTTTATAACCTCTGTTAGTTGAAACCAAGGTTTGACTATTAATATCTAAAAACGCTTGAGATAAAACTCTAGAAGAACAAGAAGCCAAGACTAAAAGTCCATTTTTAGCAGTTAGTTTTTCACCTAACTCAGCTAACTGAGCGTACTTCTTTTTAGCTAGCTCTATTTCTGAAGCTTGCTTTGCGAAACTTGGAGGATCAATAACAACAACATCAAAAGTGATTTTGTTTTTAATGAGTTTTTTTAGTTCTTCAAACGCATCTCCAGCTATGGTTTTATGTTTTCCAACGTAGGTATTCAACTTACCGTTTTGAATGGCTATTTCTAATGCTTGTTTGCTAATATCTAAACTTGTTACTTCTTTAGCGTCATTGTATAAGGCATGCACAGAAAATCCGCCAGCATATGAAAACACATCTAGAACCGTCTTGCCTTTACTCCACTCACCTACTTGTTTTCTATTGGCTCGATGGTCTAAAAAATAACCCGTTTTATGGCCTTTAATGACATTTGCAGAAAAGTTAACGCCGTGCTCAACAAATTCGACAACTTCATCCTCTAGAGTACCAAAAACGACTTCCCCATTTTTAAACTGATGAGATTTTGATTGCTCTAAACTTCTGCTTAAACGAATGACGACAGTTGCTGCTTCTGATGTT
The DNA here is from genome assembly GCF_039543245.1 of Algibacter agarivorans. Lineage (NCBI taxonomy): Bacteria > Pseudomonadati > Bacteroidota > Flavobacteriia > Flavobacteriales > Flavobacteriaceae > Algibacter > Algibacter agarivorans. The sequence goes on along the minus strand of NZ_BAABJJ010000029.1, from coordinate 73,288 downwards.
TGTTGCAAACTTGGAATAATGGTTTCTAAATAAGGTAACCAGATTTCGGAATATATTTTTACAACTAAAACGGATGCATAAACATCTGCTATTAAGCCTGGAAAACCATCGTTTTCACCAAATAATAATCGGTAGCTATTGGTATTTGTTTTTAGTAAAGGTTGTCTTTTATTATAAGCTTCTTTTATTTTTTTTTGAAAAAACGCTTCATTAATTTCAGTTTTCTCATGGCTACTATGAAGCATTTTAATCCGAATTGGTGAATTGGCATCATATAAGCCTAAACCAACTACTCTATTTTTATTTTTACTGAAAACAATAGCTAAATCACCTGATTTAGCATCGTCATTTATTTTAGTGATATTATTAGAAAACACCCAGGGATGCCCTTGTACAACAAACTGCTCCCCTTTTGAGTTTAGCTTTACTGCTAAACGTTTAGGAATATATTTTGATTTGATTTTATTAGAAAAGGACATATATAATGATACCATTTAAGTGGTTGCGAAAGTACAAAATTTGAAATTCTATTGCGAATCCCAAATTCTTATAGGAATGCGGTAATCTATTCTTGTTTGGTCACTGCGAGGAGACACGACGTGGCAGTCTGTTTAATTTTTAGTTCGATAAGTAAGATTACTTCGGTCATTCTTCCCTCGTAATGACGTTACAAACAAAAAAAACGCAACCAAATTAATGATTGCGCTTTTATAACTTCAAGCTTCAGCATTCCAGCTTCTAGCTTTTTTTATTTCACTTCTTCAAAGTCTACATCTTCAACATCACTACCTTCTGCTTCACCGTTTTGGCTAGCATCTGGTCCTGGAGCTTCTCCTCCACCTTGTGCATCAGCTTGTGCTTTGTACATTTCTTCAGAAGCGACTTTCCAAGCTTCGTTTATTTTATCTAAAGCAGGAGTAATAACTTCTAAATCTTTAGCTTCGTAAGCTTTTTTCAATTCTTCTAAAGCATCAACAATTGGCTGTTTTTTATCTTCCGACAATTTATCACCAAATTCTTCTAATTGCTTTTCCGTTTGGAAAATCATAGAATCTGCTTCATTTAATTTCTGAGCATTTTCTACAGCAGCTTTATCTGCATCAGCATTTGCTTCTGCATCCGCTTTCATTTTTTGGATTTCTTCTTCAGTTAATCCAGAAGATGCTTCAATACGAATATCTTGTTTCTTACCTGTAGCTTTATCCTCAGCTCCTACTTTAATAATACCATTGGCATCAATATCAAATGTTACTTCAATTTGTGGTGTTCCACGTCTTGCTGGTGGAATATCACTTAAATGAAAACGTCCAATTGTTTTATTATCTGCCGCCATAGCGCGTTCACCTTGTAATACGTGAATCTCTACAGAAGGTTGATTATCTGCCGCAGTTGAAAATACTTGCGATTTCTTAGTTGGAATCGTTGTATTTGCTTCAATAAGCTTTGTAAATACGTTACCCATAGTTTCAATACCTAATGATAAAGGTGTTACATCTAAAAGTAATACATCTTTAACATCTCCAGATAAAACACCACCTTGTATACCAGCTCCTAAAGAAACAACTTCATCAGGATTAACACCTTTACTTGGTGCTTTTCCGAAAAATTTCTCAACCTCTGCTTGTACAACAGGAATACGTGTAGAACCACCTACTAAAATCACTTCGTCAATATCACTTTTACTTAAACCAGCTGCTTTTAATGCCGCAGCACAAGGCTCAATAGTACGTTTTACTAAATCGTCGATTAATTGCTCGAATTTAGAACGTGTTAATGTACGTACCAAGTGTTTTGGTCCGCTTGCAGTAGCTGTTATATATGGTAAATTGATTTCAGTTTGCGCAGAAGATGATAATTCAATTTTCGCTTTTTCTGCAGCCTCTTTTAAACGTTGCAAAGACATAGGGTCTTTACGTAAATCCATAGACTCTTCAGCGTTAAACTCATCTGCTAACCAGTTAATGATTTTCTCATCAACATCATCACCACCTAAGTGTGTATCACCATCAGTAGATAACACCTCAAATACACCATCACCTAATTCAAGGATAGATACATCATGAGTTCCTCCACCAAAGTCAAAAACAACTATCTTTTGGTCCGTACCTTTTTTGTCCATACCGTAAGCTAGAGCAGCCGCAGTAGGTTCGTTAATAATACGTCTAACTTTTAAACCAGCAATCTCACCAGCTTCTTTAGTGGCTTGACGTTGACTATCGTTAAAGTAAGCTGGCACAGTAATTACTGCTTCAGAGACATCAGTTCCTAAATAATCCTCAGCCGTTTTCTTCATTTTTTGAAGAATCATAGCCGATAATTCTTGTGGCGTATATAAACGGCCATCAATATCAACTCTAGGCGTATCATTATCACCTTTTACTACTTTATAAGGTACACGTTCGGCTTCTTTTTTAGACTCAGAATATTTATTACCCATAAAACGTTTAATAGAATAAACTGTTTTAGTTGGGTTTGTTACCGCTTGTCTTTTAGCTGGGTCACCAACTTTAATCTCACCGCCTTCTACAAAAGCAATAACAGATGGTGTTGTTCTTTTCCCTTCCGCGTTAGGAATAACTACTGGCTCGTTACCTTCCATTACAGAAACGCAAGAGTTGGTTGTTCCTAAATCGATTCCAATAATTTTACTCATAATATATTTTTTTATTGTGTTGAATGTTCATTTTTAATTTCAAGTTCTATAAGTCAATCTTTATGCCAACTCAAAAATGCTGACACAGTGTCATATTTTTAGTTTTCAGTCACAGTCTCAGTTTACAGTCTCACTCATGCGCAATCAAACTTTGGACTTCTGTCATCCGTCTTCTGTCTGTTTTTTCTTTTGGGCGCAACCACAAGGGTCGGGCTTTCTCTACTCGCTCCCTCCTAAAAAAGTCGGGGAGCTCAAACATGCCGTTCAATCCCTTGCGCACCTGTCCGCTAAGTCATGTAAAAAACAAGACACCATTTCTATCCGCAACGCTTTGTGTCTTTACGAGACGTAATACGTCTTCAATTCATGTTAATTCAGAAATTACAAACCAAAACAACTGATAACCAGCATTAAAAGTTGGCCATAAAGAAAACTCAAAAAGTATCTTCTTAATTTAGTATTTTTACACGCAAACAAAACTAAAAGAAACATGTCTGTAGCCAAAAAAGAATATAAACGAGTTACCGTAAAAACATTAGTAGATATGAAAGCCAATGGCGAAAAAATATCTATGCTTACTGCCTATGATTATACTATGGCAAAAATTGTTGATGGTGCTGGGATAGATGTTATTCTTGTGGGTGATTCTGCGAGTAATGTAATGGCTGGACATGAAACCACATTACCAATTACATTAGACCAAATGATTTATCATGCATCTTCGGTAATTCGTGCCATTGATAGATGCTTAGTAGTAGTAGACTTACCTTTTGGAAGTTATCAAAGCGACCCGAAAGAAGCTTTACGTTCTGCAATTAGAATCATGAAAGAAAGTGGCGCACACTCTGTTAAAGTTGAAGGCGGGCGTGAAATTAAGGAATCCATAAAACGTATTTTAAAAGCTGGCATTCCTGTTATGGGGCATTTAGGTTTAACACCCCAATCCATATATAAATTTGGAACTTATACCGTTCGTGCCAAAGAAGAACAAGAAGCAGAAGATTTAATTTTAGATGCCAAAATGCTAGAAAAAGTAGGTTGTTTTGCCATTGTATTAGAAAAAATACCCGCTAAATTAGCTAAACAAGTAGCTGAGAGCGTAAGTATCCCTATCATTGGTATTGGTGCTGGTCCAGATGTAGATGGACAAGTATTGGTTTTACATGATATGCTTGGTATGACACATGAATTCAATCCACGTTTTTTGCGTCGGTACTTGCATTTATATGAAGAAATGACAACTGCCATTTCTCAATATGTAGAAGACGTAAAAACACAAGATTTCCCTAATGAGAGTGAACAATATTAATCTAGACTTCTTAGATTTTTAGAAGATTAGACTCCTTTATACAAAATATTTTATGCACAGATTTAAAGAATTGGAAATTTGGAAACGAAGTAGATTATTTTGTTCAAAAATTTATTCTATCACCTCAAATTTTCCTGATTCTGAAAAATTTGGAATTACAAATCAACTAAGACGGGCTTCTGTATCTATTCCTTCAAATATAGCAGAAGACTCTTCAAGAAGCTCTAATAAAGATTTTTCTAGATTTTTACAAATAACTTTAGGATCTACTTATGAAATTGAAACGCAGCTATTGATATCTAATGATTTAAATTTTATAACCAATTCAGAATTGGAGAATACAATTTCAGAATTACAAGAAATCATTAAAATGATTTCTAAGTTTAAATCGACTCTAAAATTCTAATAATCTAACTAATCTAAGAATGTCTAAAATATTGTCTAACAAATCTAATTTACATGTTTTATTTGAAGACAATCACATCATCATAGTAAACAAACGCGCTGGTGATATTGTTCAAGGCGATAAAACGGGAGACAAACCCCTAAGCGACGTCGTAAAAGAATATATCAAAGACAAATACAAAAAACCAGGTAATGTCTATTTAGGAACCGTTCACAGATTAGATAGACCAACAACTGGTCTTGTTATTTTTGCAAAAACAAGTAAAGTTTTACCTAGGCTAAACAAATTATTCCTTTCAAAAGATATAAAGAAAACATATTGGGCCATTGTAAAAAATGAGCCACCAAAGACAGAAGACACCTTAATTAATTGGTTGAAAAAGAACCCTAAAAATAATAAATCAAAAGCATATTCTAAAGAAGTTTCCGAAAGCAAAAAAGCGATTCTTCATTATAAAGTCATCAAAAAATTAGATAATTATTATGTACTCGAAATCAACTTAGAAACGGGCAGACATCACCAAATACGTGTACAATTATCTAATATAGGATCCCCAATTAAAGGCGATTTAAAATATGGTTTTGATAGAAGTAATAAAGATGCCAGCATCAGTTTACATGCCAGACATATAGAATTTATTCATCCCGTAAAAAAAGAACCCATTTCAGTTGATGCGCCTTTACCAAATGATGCCATTTGGAATGCTTGTTTAGTTTAAATTGGTATAATTTGAATACCTTTAGAAAAAAGCTTTAGTAATTGAATACGATACCTGACATAATTAATAATCAACGCCAATTTTTTAAATCCCAAAAAACAAAAGATATTGCTTATAGATTATCACTTTTAAAAGCCCTAAAAGTCGAAATTATTGCCAATGAACAAGCCGTAATTGATGCTTTAAATAAAGACTTTAAGAAATCTGAATTTGAAACGTACCTAAGTGAATTTGGACTTGTTATTTCTGAATTGAATTTAGCCATAAAAAACCTAAAAAAATGGACTAAGCCAAAACGTGTTACATCTTCATTATTAACGTTTCCATCAAAGGATTACATATATAAAGAGCCTTATGGTTCTGTACTAATAATTGCACCATGGAATTACCCTTTCCTATTAGCTTTAGACCCTTTAATTATGGCAATTGCTGCAGGCAACACTGTAATCTTGAAGCCAAGTGAATTAACAGTGCATACTTCAAAAGTAATTACTCAAATAATAAAAAACGTTTTTCCTGAAAAAATAGCAATTTCTATTGAAGGTGGTCTTGAAACTTCAACTGAATTATTAGCACATAAATGGGATTATATCTTCTTTACTGGAAGTACAAAAGTTGGTAAAATTGTAGCTAAGGCAGCTGCGAAATACTTAACACCTGTTACTTTAGAACTAGGTGGGAAATCGCCTTGTATTATTGATGATTCGGTGAATTTAAAACTGGTAGCCAGACGATTGGTTTGGGGGAAATTTTTAAATGGTGGGCAAACCTGTATTGCACCAGATTATGTTATTACTAAATCTAATATTAAACAGGAACTTATTGATGCTTTAAAAACTGAAATTATTAAACGATACGGCAATAATCCAAAAGAATCAGCAGACTTTCCAAGAATTATAAATGAGAAAAATACATCAAGACTTTCTGAATTATTGAAAGATTCAAATATCGTTTTTGGTGGTGACATTGATGTAAATAATTGTTATATATCCCCTACTTTAGTTGATGAACCTAGTTTAGAAAGCAAATTAATGCAAGAAGAAATATGCGGTCCTATTTTACCAATATTGACTTTCGAAACTGAAGAAGATATTGAAAAAATCATTTGGAATTTAGAAAAACCATTATCGCTTTATGTCTTTTCAAAAAACACATCATTTATTGAAGAAACCATTAAAAAATACAGTTTTGGTGGTGGTGTAATTAATGATTTACTGATTCATTTTGGAAATCACAAATTACCTTTTGGGGGTGTTGGTGCCAGTGGTATGGGAAATTACCACGGCAAACATGGTTTTGATTCATTCTCGAACACAAAGTCCATTATAAAACGTGGCAATTGGCTTGACCCTTCGTTTAGATATCCGCCTTACAAAGGGAAAATGAAGTTATTAAAAAGGGGTTTTAAGTATTTTGGATAGAGTATACTTGTCTTGTCGAAATGAGGTACGATTGAGACATCTCATCATTAAAACTAAACATGTCAAATACTGATGCGATTTCTCCTAGAGTCGAAATGACAAATCATGTAAAAATCAAGTTAAAGGATAATCTAATACAAGTTCAACACCTTCACTTGGTTTAGAAGATAAATCTAAAGTCGCGTTAATTAAAGCAGCTCTACTCTTCATGTTAATTAAACCTGAGCCTTTTTCCACTTCATTGACATCAAAACCTTTACCATCATCCTTGGCTGTTATAATTAATTTTTCTGGTTGGTAATCTAAAGTAATATTCAAGTTTTTAGCTTCGGAATATTTAACCGAATTAGAAAGAAATTCTTGAATAATCCTAAAAACAATAATCTCATGCTTTCTATTAGAAAATTCAACCTGATCTCCTATTATTTTTAATTCGGCCGAAGTAAATTTCATCTTCTTTAAACGATTCAACTCATTGGTAATTGACTTTTCAAAACCAATATTTAAAACCACTTCATTGTTTAAGGTTTTTGAAAGTGCCCGAACTTCAGACAAACTTTCCTTAAGCGCATCAGAGGTGTCTTTAAACTTTTCCTTAACATCATCTTCAACCTGCATTTTTAAAATACTCAATTGCATACTAGCAAAAGACAATAACTGCCCCACATTATCATGCAACTCCCAACCAATATTTTTTAGCGTTTGTTCTTGGGTTTCGGTTTGAGCTTGAGCAATTTCTGCTTCAAAAGCTTGTTGCTGTTTTATTCTATCTTCGAGTAATTTGTTTTTTCGTTTTAAAAACACAACAAAAAACACAATAACCAAAGTGGTTACAATAACCAAAACGGCTATCATATACACTAATAAATAACGTTCAGAAGCTGTACTAGCTAATCGTTCTGTGGTCTGCACCATATTAAAGCAAATGTAAAGGTTGAATACATTATTATGTTAGCTAATAAATAAATAAAATACCTTAATTGAATATAATTAATATCTCTATTAAGCAAATAAATATCAAAAAAAACAATAGGTGTTATAATTAACCACCAAATAAAAATGGCAAAACTGATATAAAAATTCAATGATTTATAAAAAATTAATATTTTATTACTTTGTAAAACTTCAATAAAATAAAATACTGTGCACATAAATATGATAAAAGCACCAAAAATACTTATGGCTGGGAAATATCTTATAAAATATTCGTCCCAATTTAAAAGAATATAAACAAAAGAAAAAACAAAGAAAATAAAACCAATAAATTTAATAATTATTTTAAATTTTTTATTGCTTAATATTTTATTATAATAGTAAGCAAAAAATAAAATGGCACCTATTTTCCAAAACAAAGTTGACCACCAATAGTTTTTCTCGAATACTGTTCCTTCTAAAAAATTAAAAAAACCATCATTTTTTACATACTTGGTGTAAGTATTACCAAAATCGCCTAGAGAAAGATATATTAAAAAAAATATAAAATACTTTGCATTAGTATGTTTATATTTTTTAAAAAGTACAATCCCAGTTATAGCTGCCATGAATTCAACAACTCTAGTTATTTCAGTTCTATGTTCAAATAAGAATTCTTCCAAAAAATGTATTACTATTGTGGATAGTTTCCATCACCTCCGCCTCCATTATTCAAGGGCGGTGCAGGAATATCAGTATCTTTTGGTGGCAAAAATACATTTAAACTACTAGCTTTAGAATTATTTTTAGGCCCAGTTGGCACAATAAACATCGTATTTCTATTCTTTTTAATTGGGTTTGAATTTTTACCATAGTTACCTAAATACACGCGAATCCCAGTCATATTATACCCTAAAGTATCTGATTTGGCTTTAGCGTAAGCTAAATAGTCATTAACATCCTTTAGAGACCACCATACAGAACGTATTTTTTTTCTTGAGCCTTCAATTTCAATAGTAGAATCTATTTCAGTAACGTTATTATTTTCCCAATTTTTACTCAATATTTTGGCTTCAACAACAGATATGGTGTCTTTAGGCACCGCTTTCTCTATATCCATAGTGTACATATCGTCACTTGGTCGGGGACAAAAATAATACGTTAATACAGCTCCAATAATGAATCCTAAAATAATAGGTCCTAATTTTTTCATGTTTTAATTTGATTTTTGGTTAATAATAGCTGCTCTAAAATAGTAAAAAGATTTTATCCTCGTAAGATTATATAACTTTAAATTAAAATTCATCGATAAGTCATGTAGGAAAACCGAGCATGACTCCCATGCCAACCGTAAATAACCAACACCCATAAATAGCGTGTTCTATGGATACCAAAAGGGTGGATTGTGTTTTATTATAAGTGAAAGCGAATAATAATCCACCTAAAAATGTTAATATAATGACTAAACTATTTTTAAAAAACAGGTGTCCTAAAGCAAATACAATAGCATTTAAAAAAACTAGAAACCCTTTGTTTTTAAAGAGGTTATGATACCGTTTAAAATAAAATGTTCTAAAAATTAATTCTTGAGGATAGACTGAAAAGAGACTATATAGAAATAATATAAAAACCCAAAGTTTGGGTTTATTTAACAGTACATTAAAAAGTGTCTCTTTATCTGTTATCCAAACAAAAAGGGTTGTAAGAATTACAATTACAACACCTTTTACAAATGTTTCTTTCCAGAATAGTTTCCAATTTAAATTGGGGGCTATTTTTAATTTTTCATTTTCTACTTTTAGTAAAACATATACAACATATAAAAACCCAATACCACCTATAACTAATTTTATCCATGGTGAAAAGTTTAAAGCAAAACTGACCGGCACTAAAATAAAAATAATAAAAAACTCTAAACTTTTATATCGGATTGAATTCATTTAAAAACTAATTGCTGTAGTATGTTTCACTTCATTTATAACAAACATGCTGTGTGTGCTTCCAATATGATTAATGGTTGTCAGTTTTTTTACCATAAACGCTCTAAAAGCTACCATATCTTTTACTAATACCTTTAACAGATAGTCGTAATCGCCACTAATATGATAACATTCTAGCACTTCATTTAATCTTTTAACTTCTTTTTCAAAACTAACTACATAATCTTGGCTATGCTGCACCAATTTTATATGGCAAAAAACTATAAAATTTTTATCAATTTTTTCTTTGTTTACTAAGGCAATATATCCGTTTATAAAACCTTCTTTTTCTAATTTTTTAATACGTTCATATACTGCAGTTACTGAAAGTCCTAATTTATTTGAAAGTTCTTTATTGGTTTGTTTGCTATCCTTCTGAAGATACTCAAGTAGTTTTTTGTCTGTTGCATCAAATACCATAGTTGAAAATTTTTCGTTGAAACGCCTGTTATCGATAAAAATAACATATAATAATCTAATGATTTAATAAATAGCAGTTTTATTTTCATATTATGAATAATATCATTGTTTTATAATCTAATTATTTTAAATTTTGTTATAATAAAAACAAAAAGACCATGGCTTTTAAACCTGCAAATAATATTCAAGATTTACAATATTTTGGTGAATTCGGAGGTGTTAATCCTTCTATTTCAGATTCATCAACTTACACTTTTTTATCAGCAAAAACCATGTTTGATACTTTTGAGGGCAATGCAGATGGGTGTTATTTATATTCCCGACACTCCTCACCATCAAACTTATATTTGGGAGAAGCTTTAGCCGCTATGGAAGGTACGGAAACCGCCAATGTATCGGCTTCTGGAATGGGTTCTATAACTCCCGTTATACTTCAATTATGTAGTGCTGGCGATCATATTGTTTCCAGTAGAACTATTTATGGGGGCACTTATGCCTTTCTAAAAAATTTCGCACCTAGATTCAATATTGAAACAAGTTTTGTTGATGTTACAAAACTAGATGCGGTTGAAGCTGCTATTGCAAAAAACACAAAGGTGCTTTATTGTGAGTCTGTAAGCAACCCACTTTTAGAAGTTGCGGATATAAAAGGCTTAGCCCTTATTGCAAAAAGATATGGTTTAAAACTGGTCGTTGACAACACATTTTCTCCGTTATCAATATCTCCTGTTGTTTTAGGAGCTGACATTGTTATACACAGCTTAACTAAGTTCATCAATGGCTCTAGCGACACTGTTGGCGGTGTAGTTTGTGGCGCTCAGGAATTTATAGATGATTTGCGAAATATAAATGATGGCGCCTCTATGTTATTAGGTTCTACTATGGACAGTTTACGAGCGGCTTCTATTTTAAAAAACCTAAGAACGCTTCATATTAGAATGCAGCAACATAGTAAAAATGGTATGTTTTTAGCAAAAAAGTTTGAAGCCGCTGGTTTAAAAACGGTTTACCCTGGTTTGAAATCACATCCATCTCACGAGTTATTCAAGAGTATGATGAATACACAATATGGGTTTGGCGGAATGCTAACTATTGATGTTGGTTCTCTAGATAAAGCTAATGAACTTATGGAACTCATGCAGCACAGAAACTTAGGATATTTGGCAGTAAGTCTTGGTTTTTACAAAACTTTGTTTAGTGCTCCGGGAAGTTCAACATCATCAGAAATCCCAGAAAACGAACAAAAGGAAATGGGGCTAAGCGATGGTTTAATTCGTTTTTCTATTGGACTAGATGCCGATATTGAACGGACTTATGACATGATGAAAACTTGTATGGTGGAAATAAATATTTTAGAAGCTTAAACACACCAAATTATATGGAGCTGACATTTTTAAGCTAAACTTAAGAAAGGCTTTTATTTTCCTTTAAGACGAATCCACAAGGCACTTAAAGCATCAGATATATTGTCTTCACTACGCTTAAAAGGTTTCATATTTATTTGATTGTTTTCTTCATAAAGTAGAAACTTAAAAACTGAAGATTTAGAGTTTTCTTCATTGGTCAACGGATATCGTAAATCATTATATTGATATTCATTATCTCCAATTTTATAAATACTATAATAGTCGTTGCTAAACCAAGCCAAATCTTTTATTCGGGGATACTTTTCTGCTGTTAATGCCTTTTCTTTAGGTAATGCTTTAAAATCTATAAATTGGCTTTTTTTGTCTAACAAAGAATAATAAGCAACATAGTATAACGAGTCTGATTCGGCTACGCCATACCATAATACATTATTAAAAATGGTTGGTTGGGTATAGTATCTTTTAAAATCCAATGCTTTGCTAATTAAGGATTCTTTAAATACCGAATCCATGTACACTTTATTCCCGAAAGTAAAAAGCATATAGAAAGAACTTATTCCTAGTCCAAACTTCAACCAAAAACGCCTATTAAAAGATGTTCTTTTGAAAAACATCAAAACAATCATACAAATTAGAAATGGCAAAGTATAAATAGGGTCTACCACGGCAATATTATTAAACGCCACTCTGTAATTACTAAAGGGCGCAAATAATTGTGTGCCATAGGGCGTAAAACAATCTAGAATTGGATGCGTGAATAGCGACCAGAAAAATAAATTAATCCAATCGTTTTGAGTGGTAGTATGCAATCGTTTTCCTGAGTTGTATAATTTATGGACCAACCACCCTAGAAAAAATGCTGCCAAAACGGAAAACAAGATGGAGTGCATAAACCCTCTATGGAATAACATAGCGTCAATCTCATTACCATAAAGCCAATTTCCAACAAAAACGTCTAAATCTGGAATTGTACCGCCAATGGCGCCAAATAACAAAGCTTTGTTACCAATTTTTTTTCCAAGTACCGCTTCTCCACAAGCAGCACCTAATACAATTTGGGTTAACGAATCCATTTACTTCTAAATAATGAAACACAAAAGTACTGAACTATTTCTATTTGCATACCATCAACGAAAATCGTAACATTACGTGACTAAATTTTTCTAAATGCAAGACAAAAAGCATATTTCGGAGTTCAAGGCTGATAATCAAAATATTATTGAAAACAAAGCATTGAACTTCATGGAAGCTATGATTCCAGTTGTTATATTAATGGGTCTGTTAGCGTATAATATATTCTTTGTTGAAGGTCAAGAATGGCTAGGAACCTATACCAATCAAATCATTTTACTTCTAGGTGGTGGTGTAGCAGCAATTGTTGGTTTTTTTAATAAGGTTTCCATAAACTTAATGCTATCTGAAATATGGGAAAATCTAAAGAGTGTTTTTATCCCAGTAATGATCCTATTTTTAGTAGGCGCATTGGCTGGCACATGGTTGGTTAGTGGTGTAATACCTGCTATGGTGTATTATGGTTTACAGGTTTTAAGTCCAGAAATATTTTTACCTGCATCGGTAATAATTTCTGCTGTAATCTCTATTGCTACAGGTAGTTCATGGACCACTTCTGCAACGGTTGGAATCGCACTTGTTGGTATTGGTACTGCATTAGGGATAAACCCAGGAATGATTGCTGGTGCCGTTATTTCCGGCGCCTATTTTGGAGATAAAATGTCGCCGTTAAGCGATACCACAAACTTGGCTCCTGCTATGGCTGGAACCGATTTGTTTACACATATTAGATATATGAGCTTAACAACAGTGCCAACTATAATGGTAACACTAATTATTTTTAGCATTTTAAGTTTTACTATTACAACTTCTGGTAGTGCAGATGTGAGTAATTTATTAGAGACTATATATGTAACTTTTAATATTTCGCCATGGCTATTTCTAGTTCCGTTGGCTGTCATCGGATTAATACTTTTAAAAACAAAACCATTAATAGCCTTAGGTGCAGGCATTTTATTAGCAGCAGTATTTGCTTTTATTTTTCAACCAGAGCTTTTAAATAGTTTAGGAGATTCAAAATTATCATCTATAATTACTTCCATTTTTACAGACACACAAATAACTACAGAAAACGAGAAACTAAACGACCTCTTTTCTGCGGGCGGCATGAAAGGCATGCTTTGGACAATCTACCTTATTCTTTGCGCTATGGTATTCGGCGGTATTATGGATGGCATTGGAGCGCTTTCTAGAATAACGAACGCTTTATTATCTGTGGCCACAACTGTTTTTGGATTATTTGCAAGCACCGTAATTAGTTGTTTAGGCTTAAACACGATTGCATCAGACCAATATTTAGCCATTGTTATCCCTGGTAAAATGTTCAAAAAAGCTTTTGAAGATAAAGGTTTAGCACCCGAAAATTTAAGTAGAACTTTAGAGGATTCTGGCACAGTAACTTCAGTGTTAATTCCTTGGAATACCTGCGGTGCTTACCAATCTGGTGTTTTGGGTGTAGATGTAAGTCAGTATTTTGTGTATGCAATCTTCAACTGGTTAAGCCCATTTACAACATTACTATTTGCTGCATTTTCAATTAAAATAAAACAATTAAATTCTTCAAAATAACCAGCTAATCGTCTCATTTTCAACAAGCATAAATAATTACTATTAATCAATAAGTATTTAAAATTTTATGAGGTTTCATCTTCTTTAGTTTAAGCTATTTTTGCATACAGAAAACGAATCATTAATTATAAAATTTAAAATACAAAATGGCATTAGTAGGAAAAAAATTCCCAAGCTTAAACGTTGACGCAATGAACGAGATGGGCGATACTTTTAAAGTAAACGTTCTAGAAGAAGCGGTTAACAACAAGAAAAAAGTAGTATTGTTTTGGTATCCAAAAGATTTTACTTTTGTATGTCCAACAGAATTACATGCATTTCAAGCTGCTTTAGGTGAATTTGAAAAAAGAAATACAATCGTTATTGGCGCATCTTGTGATACACCTGAAGTTCACTTTGCATGGCTAAGCACAGCAAAAAACAATGGTGGTATTGAAGGCGTAACTTACCCGCTTTTAGCTGATAGTAACAGAAACCTATCTAGTGTTTTAGGCATTTTAGATATCACTAACGAAACTTACGATGAAGAAACTGGAACTGTTCAAGTTGAAGGTGATAACGTAACATACAGAGCCACTTACATTATTGATGAAGATGGTGTTGTACAACACGAAAGCATAAACAATATGCCTTTAGGTAGAAACGTAAATGAATACATTCGTTTAGTAGATGCCTTAACACACGTTCAAGAAAAAGGAGAAGTTTGTCCAGCAAACTGGGAAGAAGGCAAAAATGCGATGAAGGAAAACAGAGATGGTGTTGCTGAATACTTAACGGCCCATGTGAACTAAAAAATTCCAAAAAGTTTAAATTCCAAAACCCTCTCATTGAATTTAGAATTTGGACATTGAAAATTAAAGTATTATGGTAAAAGAATTGGAACAAGATAATTTACAAGACCTTGTAGCAGAAAATGACACAGTTGTAGTACAGTATTCAGCTACTTGGTGTGGAAATTGCCGAATCATGAAACCAAAAGTAAAGAAACTAGCCTCAGAGTTGGAAGGTGTTACTTTTGTTATCGCTGACGCGGAAAAGTTTCCAGAAAGTAGAAAGTTAGCAACTGTTGATAATTTACCAACGTTTGCAACTTTTAAAAACGGAGCGTTTGTAAATCAAGTGCAAACGAACAAATTTGATGTTTTAAAAGATTTAGTAAATGAAGTTACCAGTAATTAAGCATCTTACACAGTTTATTGAAGAAAACGACGAAGATTTTGTTGTTGAAACCATTGAAACGCTTGAAGCCCTAACAGAAGTTCCATCTTTAAAAGATGAAGAATTAGATGTTATTGGCGAATTGATTTCTAACATGTATGGCGCTATTGAAGTTCATAAAATGACGAAATCTGGAACACCTAAAAAAGAAGCTCTAAATAATTTTATGTGCCGTGTTATGGGTTCCATTGACAAATAATTGAAAAAGGAAAATTAGTTGTATTACAAAACCATTTTGCGAAAGCAGGGTGGTTTTTTTGTTTAAATTGAAATTTGGGTTTGTAGAAAAAATCGGCTACCTTCGTTTACAGGTGCTGTCCCGATAACTATCGGGATTGTTTCAGTAACGTCGGGTATTAAATATTAAAACAATTTGATATCTGCCTTAGTTAACTTGCATTTCGAAAATCATTACTAACCAATAAAATAGTTGTATCATGTTAAAGCACTCAGTAATACTTTTGGTCCTTCTGCTTGGTTTTAGCCAAACTTGTCACGCTCAAAAACCTGAAATACCTGATGATGTAAAAGAAAATATTGTTAAACGTGTTGAAAAAGGAAGCAATACTGGAATTGTGGTAGGTATGGTCAATTCACATGGTACTACCTTTTACAGCTATGGTGTAAAATCCTCGGAAACAAAAGAGCCTGTAGATGAATATACTACTTTCGAAATTGGCTCTATTTCAAAAGCCTTTACGGGTATTTTACTTGCTGACATGGTTGTAAAAGGAGAAGTAAGTATGGAAACTCCTTTGCAAAAACTATTACCCGATGGTATTACTTCTCCAACTCGAAATGGGGATACCATAAGACTGGTTCACTTGGCCAATCACACCTCTTCATTACCTCGTATGCCAGATAATATGAATAATGAAAATCCGGCTAATCCGTATTTTGGTTACACTGAAAAGCATTTATATGATTTTCTGGACGGGTATGAACTGACTCGGGATATTGGTTCGAAACAAGAATACTCTAATTATGCGATGGGATTATTAGGTGAAGTTTTAGCCGCAAAGTGTAATTCAACTTATGAGGAATTAATGGTGCAAAGGATTGCAAAACCGTTAAATATGAAAAATACACGAATTACTTTTACACCAAATATGTATCAAAACCTTGCAATGGGTCACAGTTTGGGATTGGAAGTTGAAAACTGGGACTTGGGCGCGCTGGGTGCCGGTGGTGCCATTCGTTCGACAGCCACTGACATGCTTAAGTTTATTGCCGCCAATATGGGAATTGAAAAAAGTAAACTTCTCCCTGCCATGCAATTGTCTTATACAAAATCAAGTGAGCAAATAAATGGTTCAGTTGGGTTGGGATGGCATACCAGGCAAGTAGCAGATATGGAACTAGTTTGGCATAATGGAGGCACAGGTGGTTACAGATCTTTTTCTGGCTTTATAAATGGAGGCGACCTGGGTGTAGTGATTCTTTCCAATTCCAATTTTGGAGTAGACAATATTGGATTCCATCTCTTAAATGCCAAATTGAAATTAAAAAATATTAAACCGTCAATTGGCAATAAACTTAACCAAATCTTTGCTCAGGATGGTATTAATAAAGCCGTTAAATCATACTGGAACCTGAAAAAAAATCATCAGGATGAATTCAATTTTAAGGAGTCAGAACTCGACAAATTAGGCGCGCATTTCTATATACAAGGTCAAATTAAAGAAGCACGGGCAATTTTTTGGCTTAATGTAAAAGCATTTCCTGATTCATGGCGTGTTTATGATAATTACGCTTTTGTATTGATGGAAAGCAACAAAAAGAGGAAAGCAATTACCAATTACAAGAAGCTACTTGATTTAAATCCAGATTATGAATATGGGATTGAAATGCTAAAAAAACTAGGCGTAGATATTGAAAACATAAAAAAGTAAGAAGTTAAAGCTAATAAAAACGACATGTTTATCGAGTTGACGGCTCTGCCAGAAACTGACAGAGTGAGGCTCTCACACCACCGAGCGTACGGATTTCGTACTCGGCTCATTAATCATCAAAACCGTCGCTCTTTGTACCGACCATAACTGTTCCCTACTATATAAATGGGCTAAGTAGAGACTTTCCTTTTAATTCCGATAAAAAATTCTATTTCAAAAGTTCTACAATAGCTTCAAACTCTTTTTCCACTGCATAATCCAAAGCTGTTTTTCCTTCATTATCCTTAAGAGAAATACCAACTTTATTCTTAACCAATAATTCCACCATTTTAGTTTGATTATACATAGCTGCAAAAATCAGCGGTGTTATCCCAAGATTATTTTGAGCATTCACATCCGCCCCCTTTTTTATTAAAATAGAAGCCAAATCTGTATTTCCTTTAAAAGCAACACCAATAAGTGCGGTATTTCCAGAACCATCTGCTGCATCTACTTTAGCATTAAAATCTAAGAGTGTTTCAACAATATCTTTTTTATCAAAATAAGAGGCAAAAATCAAAGGTGTAAATCCTCTGGCATCTTTAGTGCTTACTAAATTTGGGTGTAATTTCAATAGTACTTCAACACGGTCTTTTTCACCAGACTGAATAGCCCCAAAGAAAAAATTAATATCATTCATAAATCTTATAATTTTCAAAAAAAAGTGGATTCCGCCTCAAGTCCGGGATGACAAAACTAAAATTGGGATAAGCGTATTGTAACACCCATCCCAATTAAAACTTTTATTCATCTAATTATTTTAAATCAAAACGGTCTAAATTCATCACTTTAGTCCAAGCATCAACAAAGTCTTTAACAAATTTATCTTGACCATCGTTAGCACCGTAAACTTCACACACTGCTCTTAATTCGGTATTAGAACCAAAAATTAAGTCGGCACGGGTGCCTTTAAATTTCACTTCGCCTGTTCTACGATCACGTCCTTCAAAAACAGTATCGTTATTTGAAGTAGCACTCCAAGTGTATGTAAAATCTAAAATATTAGAAAAGAAATCATTCGTTAAGTGTCCAACATTATCTGTAAACACACCATAATCAGACCCATCATAATTTGCGCCCAATACCCTTAAACCACCAACAAGTACCGTCATTTCAGGAACTGAAAGCGTTAATAGATTAGCGCGATCAACCAATACATCTTCAGCTACAACTTTTAATTTTGAATTCTTATAATTTCTAAATCCATCTGCCAATGGTTCTAAATAGCCAAAAGACTCTAAATCGGTTTGTTCTTGAGACGCATCGCCTCTACCCTGCGCAAAAGGTACATTTATATGATGTCCAGCATTTTTAGCAGCTTCTTCTACTCCAGCAGTACCAGCCAAAACGATTAAATCTGCCATAGAAATCGTGCCACTAAATTCATTTTGAACACCTTCTAAAACATTAAGAACGTTATTCAATTCCGAAGGATTATTCACTTCCCAATCCTTTTGAGGCGCTAAACGGATACGACCACCATTGGCGCCTCCTCGCATGTCTGAACCTCTAAAAGTAGATGCCGATGCCCAAGCAGTCCTTACTAATTGAGATATTGATAAACCAGACGCCAAAATCATCTTTTTTAATGACGCTATATCTGCATCACTTAAATTATAATTAACCTCAGGAATTGGGTCTTGCCATAGTAATTCTTTTTTAGGGACTTCTGGACCTAAATATCTATTAATTGGTCCCATATCACGATGTGTTAACTTGTACCAAGCACGTGCAAAAGCATCTTCAAAAGCTTTTTGATCATTATGGAAACGTTTTGATATTTCTAAAAAACCAGGATCCATTTTTAAGGCCATATCTGCCGTAGACATCATTAACGCTTGCTTACCATTTGGGTCTCCTGCTTTTGGAGCCATTCGCGCATTTGATGCCGCTGTTGGTGTCCATTGGTGTGCCCCAGCAGGACTTTTAGTTAATTCCCAATCATAATTTAACAATACATCAAAATATTCATCGTCCCATCGTGTCGGGCTTGGCGTCCAGGCACCTTCTAAGCCACTTGTAATGGTATCATCTAAAACACCTGTTCCAAAAGTGTTTTTCCAGCCTGTACTCATTTCTTCAATAGGAGCGCCTGCGGGTTCTGGTCCAACATATTTATCAGGATCTGCAGCTCCATGGGCTTTACCAAACGTATGTCCACCAGCAACCAAAGCCACAGTCTCTTCATCATTCATAGCCATACGACCAAAAGTGATTCTAATATCATGTGCTGATTTTAAAGGGTCTGGCTCTCCGTTGGGACCTTCTGGATTCACATAAATCAATCCCATGTGCACGGCTCCTAAATGACCTTCTAAATCGCCATCGCTGGTGTCATACCGTTCATCGTTATCTAACCAACCCGTTTCACTTCCCCAATAAATATCTTGCTCTGGCTCCCAAACATCTTCACGTCCACCTGCAAAACCAAAAGTTTTAAAACCCATAGATTCCAAAGCGCAGTTTCCCGCAAGAATCATTAAATCTGCCCAAGAAATTTTATTTCCGTACTTCTTTTTTACAGGCCATAGTAGTAATCTAGCTTTATCTAAATTTCCGTTATCCGGCCAACTATTCAATGGAGCAAAACGCTGATTT
Organism: Algibacter agarivorans; assembly: GCF_039543245.1. Classification (NCBI taxonomy): domain Bacteria; kingdom Pseudomonadati; phylum Bacteroidota; class Flavobacteriia; order Flavobacteriales; family Flavobacteriaceae; genus Algibacter; species Algibacter agarivorans. The sequence continues at coordinate 53,716 of NZ_BAABJJ010000029.1, read as the reverse complement.
CCAGAAGCTGCCCCACCTCTTCCATCACCAACCCTATAAGTTCCTGCACTATGCCATGCCATACGAATCATTAATCCTCCGTAATGCCCATAATCTGCAGGCCACCAATCTTGAGAATCTGTCATTAAATCAATAACATCTTGTTTTAATGCTACATAATCAACACTGTTAAACGCTTTTGCATAATCAAATTCTTCTCCCATTGGATTAGACTTCGGAGCATGCTGCCTTAGAATATTTAATTTTAATTCATTTGGCCACCAATCTCTGTTGTTTGTGCCTCGGCCCGCGGTTTTCTTTTGGTCACCGCTTAAAAATGGGCATTTACTTGCATCCCCACTATGACTATTTGTATCCATGATTTTAGGTTTTATATTTAGTGTCTCTAAATTAATCAATTATTGCTTTGATCCGACATTAAAAAAATTGATTATACTTATTTAAGAATAAATCTTCGTTATAACAAAACGATTACACATAGATATTAATTATTCATTTGTTATAAATTAATAAGAATTTCAGACGTTAATTTATAAGTATAATGTCTATTTTTAACTTCGAATTTAAAAACAAAAAAAATGGCAACAGTAACATTAAAAGGAAACGCAATTAATACTAAAGGAGAATTACCAGAAGTGGGAAGTCAAGCACCTGATTTTGAATTAGCAGCAGTTGATTTATCAAATAAAAAATTAAGTGATTATAAAGGCTCTAGAGTTATCATGAATATTTTTCACAGTATTGACACAAGTACCTGTGCGGCTTCTGTTAGGCAGTTTAACATAGAAGCTAGTGAATTAGAAAACACAAAAGTATTGTGTATTTCAATGGATCTACCATTTGCTATGGCTAGATTTTGTGGTGCAGAAGGCATTAAAAATGTAGAAAATCTTTCTGACTTCAGAGATGGTAATTTTGGTAAGAATTATAATTTAACTTATGTCGATGGACCAATTCGTGGACTTTTAGCTCGAGCTATTATAGTTTTAGATAAAGATGGGAAGATTTTGCACACCGAACAAGTTCAAGAGGTAACTGATGAACCAAATTACAAAGCTGCTTTAGAAGCCTTATTAGATGAATAAAAAAGAAGAATCATTTTTTATTAATAGAATAAAAAGTATTGGTTATGCATTTAAAGGTGCTGTTTTACTTTTAAAAACAGAAGCCAGTATAAAAGTCCAGTTATCTATTGCATTATTAGTTACAGCGGCAGGATTCTATTATAATATTTCTACAACCGAATGGACTATTCAACTTTTAGCCATTGGTTTAGTATTAAGTTTAGAAGGTGTAAATACCGCTATTGAAGCCATTGCTGATTTTATTCATCCAGAACATCATAAGGAAATTGGTTTAATAAAAGATATTGCGGCTGGTGCGGTTTTTATTGCTTCGACTTTTTCTATCATTATTGGGTTTATTTTATACCTTCCTAAGGTTTTTTAATTTACATGAGTGGATAAAACTTAATTAAAAAGATCTCAATTTTCATAGAGACTAACTCAACTAAATATTTTGTTTACATTGCTTTTGCTATTTTTCAAAATAAAGTTCCGTTAACGTTAGTAATTTGTATTTTTGCTGAATCGTTTTTATCGATTCAGTCCTGGCCTTGTTTCAGGATCTCATTTTGAAACCGTATTGCATTAATGGCGAAAAGCAAACCAAAATCTAAAAAAGCACCCAGAAAAAAAACTAAAACACCTAGTTTTAAGTTGTCTAGCCAACAAAAACTGGTTTTAGGCAGCTTTCTTATTATTTCTGGACTACTCCTATTAATTGCATTTATTTCGTTTTTATTTACAGGCGAAGCTGACCAAAGTACGCTATCCGATTTTGCTTCTCGCGATACAAAAACCCAAAACTGGTTAAGCAAATCTGGTGCTTGGTTAAGCGACTTATTTATTCAACGTGGTTTCGGAGTAGCATCTTTTATTTTTTCTGGATTAATTTTCCTATCAGGAGTTTACGTTTTAATGAACATCAATAAAGCTAAACTTAGAAAGCATTGGTTTTGGGGCGTTTTAATAATCATTTGGCTATCTATTCTTTTAGGGTTTTTCGGAAACAAAAATGATATTCTTGGCGGAACCGTTGGTTTTGAAACAAATAGTTTTCTGCAAGATTACATAGGAAAAATAGGTGTTTCACTCCTATTGCTATTCGGGTTAATAACCTATTTAGCAATGCGTTTTAAGGTTACTTTTGAAAGCTTTACCCGTATTTTTAAATCTGCTAAGAAAAATATCAAAAAAGAGTTTTCAGAATTAAAGGATGGTGTTATTATACCAGTAGACAATAATTTGTCTGATGAAGCAGAAGCTTTTAAATCCGCTTTTGAAATTCCTTTAGAAAATAAAGAAGCTCCTGTAAAAAAACACATTACCCCTAAAACAGAATCTGCTCCACTAGAAGTAAAAGTGGCTGAGCCAGAAGACATTGAAGAACCTGAATTAGAGATTAAAGTTGAAGTTATTAAAGAAGAAGTTTCAGAAACGGATAATCTTGCCAATAAACTAGTTGAAGATTTTGGTCAATTTGATCCTACGCTTGAATTGGCAAAATATGAATACCCTCCACTAGATCTTCTTAAAAGATATGATACTGAAGGCATTACCATAAACCAAGAAGAACTTGAAGAAAACAAAAACAAAATTGTTGACACGTTAAGCAATTATAAAATTGGAATTGCGAGTATCAAGGCAACCATAGGGCCTACGGTAACACTTTATGAAATTGTTCCCGAAGCCGGTATTCGTATTTCAAAAATCAAAAATTTAGAAGATGATATAGCCTTATCACTTTCTGCGCTTGGTATTCGTATTATAGCACCTATTCCTGGAAAAGGTACTATTGGTATAGAAGTGCCAAATAAAAGTTCTACGATTGTGTCGATGCGCTCGGTAATTGCATCAAAGAAATTTCAAAGTTCCGAAATGCAGCTGCCAATAGCTTTAGGAAAAACAATTAGCAACGAAACCTTTGTTGTCGATTTAGCAAAAATGCCGCACTTGCTTATGGCTGGAGCAACGGGTCAAGGTAAATCTGTTGGGTTAAATGCCGTTTTAACCTCATTACTTTATAAAAAACACCCTGCTGAAGTAAAATTTATTTTAGTAGATCCTAAAAAAGTAGAACTTACACTTTTTAATAAAATTGAGCGTCATTATTTAGCAAAATTGCCCGATAGTGAGGAAGCTATTATAACAGACAACACCAAGGTTATTAACACATTAAATTCCCTTTGTATTGAAATGGATAACCGCTATGAAATGCTTAAAAATGCATTTTGTAGAAATATAGCTGAATATAATGCAAAATTTAAAGCACGAAAATTAAATCCAAATGACGGACATCAATTTTTACCTTACATTGTTTTGGTGGTTGATGAGTTTGCGGATTTAATTATGACCGCAGGAAAAGAGGTTGAAACCCCAATTGCGCGTTTAGCACAATTAGCGCGTGCCATTGGTATACATTTAATTATTGCAACGCAACGACCTTCTGTTAACGTGATTACAGGTATTATTAAAGCCAATTTCCCTGCACGTATAGCCTTTAGAGTAACATCTAAAATTGATTCTCGAACTATTTTAGATGGTTCTGGAGCGGACCAACTTATTGGACGTGGCGATATGCTTTATACACAAGGCAACGATCTAATTCGCGTTCAATGTGCTTTTGTTGACACTCCAGAAGTTGAAAGAATAACAGACTATATTGGCTCTCAAAAAGCATATCCTGAAGCTTATATGCTACCTGAATATGTTGGAGAGGAAAGTGGCACAAGTCTTGATATAGACATCTCGGACAGAGACAAATTATTTAAAGATGCGGCCATTGTTATTGTAACAGCACAACAAGGTTCAGCATCATTATTACAACGAAAATTAAAGCTAGGCTATAATAGAGCAGGTAGAATAATTGATCAATTGGAAGCGGCGGGAATCGTTGGTCCTTTTGAAGGCAGTAAAGCAAGACAAGTTTTAATAACAGATTTATTGGCATTAGATAAATTTTTAGAAGACGAAATATAATTTTAAAAAATGAAAAAAATTATTACCATAGTATTGATAATACTTTCAGTAAATGTATTTGCTCAAAACAAAGCCAAATCCTTGTTGAATGAAGTTTCAGAAAAAGTAAAAAGTTATGAGAATATTGCCTTAGACTTTAAATACATATTGGAAAATACTTCTGAAAACATTAAACAAGAAACTAAAGGTGATGTTGTTATGCAAGGCGATAAGTATAGATTAAACATTCTTGGTGTTACACGTCTTTTTGACGGTAAAACATTATATAATATTAGCACTGAAGATGAAGAAGTGACTATATCAACTGAAAATAATGAAGAAAATGACGCCATCACACCTAGCAAAATGTTATCTTTTTATGAAGAAGGCTATACATATTCTTATGATATTGAACAAAATATAAATGGAAGAAAAATTCAATATGTAAAGTTAACACCCATTGACTCTAATTCTGAAATCAAGACCATTCTTTTAGGTGTTGATGCACAAACAAAGCACATCTACAATTTAATTCAAGTTGGTAAAAACGGCACTAAAACTACGCTTGTTGTTAATTCTTTTAAAACAAACGCGCCATTATCAAAAACCTTATTTACCTTTGATTCCAATAAGTATAAAGATTATTACATCAACAAACTAGATTAGGCACATCCTTTGAAACGAGTAATAACAAATTTTAAAAACTATTTCTATCTTTTTTAAAAGATTTTTAATATGAGAACGCAGTGGTTATCCCGATAGCTATCGGGATTCTTAATTTTATAATTAGCTTGTTAAGCAAATGATTAACAAAATTTAAACGTGTGAAAATACTAGACCGTTACATACTAACCACATACCTCAAAACTTTTATCAGCGTATTTGTCATTCTCATGATGATTTTTGTATTACAGACTATTTGGTTATATATTAAAGAGTTAGCTGGTAAAGATTTGGATATTGTGGTTATCGTAAAGTTTTTAGCTTACTTTATGCCCAAACTAATACCGCTTGTATTGCCACTTACCATTCTTTTAGCATCCATTATGGTATTTGGAAGTTTTGCTGAAAACTATGAGTTTGCCGCCATGAAATCCACTGGCATTTCATTACAGCGCGCTATGTCAGGGCTTAGTGTTTTTATAGTCATATTAGCCATTACCACCTTTTTCTTTTCAAATAATGTTATTCCTTGGGCAGAGCTTAATTCTTATAATCTAAGAAGAAATATAGCTAAACTTAAGCCCGCTATGCTGCTTGCAGAAGGACAATTTAATCCTGTTGGTACTTACAATATAAAATTTGCTAAAAAAATAGGAGAAAGAGACCTAATAGATGTAACCATACACATTAAAGGAAAAAACGGAAGAACTAACGCTACCGCTATTAAATCTAAAACAGGTAAACTGGTTAGTAATGAAGACTCAGAGGTTATAAAACTTATTTTATTTGACGGGCATTATTATAGCGATGTTTCTCGAACAAAACAAAAAGACAAAAACAAAAACCCATTTGCAAAGAGCAGCTTCGAAAAAAAGATTATCAATATTGACTTGTCAACACTTAATGATGTTGATTTTGATGAAAAAACGAAAACCGACAATTATAATATGCTCCCTATTTCGGGTTTAACCAAAACTATAGATTCGCTTGTTGAAAAAAGTGAATCTGATCATGAAGCTTTTTCTAAAAATCTACATCAGCGCGCTGGCGTTTTAAATAAGATAAAACAAAAAAACACGGTTAAGGATTCTGCTTATTCAGGTGCTCTTTTAGATCTATTTGACACAAAAAACAAGATTAAATTAGTCGATGTAACCATAAGAACCATATCGAATTCCAAACAATTTATTAATTCGAAGAAATCCTCTGTTCAAACCTCAAAAGCTTGGATCAATAGACATGTTATTTCTTTACATGAAAAATTCGCCTTAGGTTTTGCATGTATTATTTTATTTTTTGTTGGAGCGCCATTAGGAGCTTTAATACGTAAAGGTGGTATTGGATTGCCAATGGTAATTGCTATACTATTGTTTTTAAGCTATCATTTTATTGGCATTTTTGCTACAAACAGCGCTAAAACAGGAGACTTTAATCCCATATTAGCCAGTTGGTTTTCAACATTGGTTATGCTACCTCTTGGGGTTTTCCTAACCAAAAGAGCCACGGCAGACAGAGGTTTATTTGAATTTGACGGTATTATGGAACCTCTAAAACGAGCTTTCAAAATTAAAGAAAAAGACACCGTAGACTATAAGTTTCTGTATAATTACAACAATAGCGAATTAATTGATGTCATCAATAAATACAACACCTTGGGACATGAAGAGACTAGCAGATATGAAGCAATTAAAGTTTTAAATTCCAGAGGCATTTCAATAACTCAATTTCAAGAAAATGGAATACATATCAATAAAAGTTATGAAGCTTCTGAAGCCATAAAAACCAATTACAAAGACCACGCTAAATTTGCAATAACACTATATAGTATTGGTGTTATTTTACTGGTATTGTTCTTTGTATTTAAAAACAATAAGTTATTGCCTTTGGCAACAGCATCAATTCAGCTTAGCATTGTTTCGTTTGTGCTGTTTATCATTTACTTTACAAAGTCTTTTATTAATGCTTCCCAATTTTATAATCACATCAATAAAAAACACAAGAAGCCAAAACTTTTTCTTTTACTGCTAGGACTCCCGTTATACATGTTCACTTATATATTCCTAAATGAAAAGATAAAGGAAGACTTAAAACTAAACTGTTTAGAATCTCTAAAATAGCGATATCTTTGCATTATGATTGCAGAAACCATGACACAAAAAAGTAAAACTAAGTTTAAGTTGAATACTATACACGAAGCTATTGACGATATTAGAAACGGAAAGGTTATAATTGTTGTTGATGATGAAAATCGAGAAAATGAAGGTGATTTTTTGGCTGCTGCCGATAAGGTAACACCAGAAATGATAAACTTTATGGCCACTCATGGTAGAGGTCTTATTTGTGCTCCTCTAACAGAAACCAGATGTAAAGAATTAGAGCTTAACATGATGGTACGTAATAATACCGACCCTATGGAAACGGCTTTTACCGTATCTGTAGACCTAAAAGGACATGGAGTAACTACAGGTATTTCTGCAAGCGATAGAGCAAAAACGGTAAAAGCACTTATAGATAGCACAACCAAGCCTTTTGATTTAGCACGTCCTGGACATATATTCCCATTGGTAGCTAAAGAAGGTGGTGTTTTACGTAGAACAGGGCATACTGAAGCTGCAATAGATTTTGCTAGATTAGCTGGTTTACAACCTGCGGGTGTAATTGTAGAGATCATGAATGCAGATGGCACCATGGCTAGATTACCTGAACTTATTGAGGTGGCTAAAACCCTGGATTTAAAAATTGTTTCTATTGAAGATTTAGTAGCCTATAGAATGCAACACGATTCTTTAATTGAGAAAAAAGAAGATTTTCAAATTGAAACCCGTTTTGGAAGCTTTAGGTTAAGAGCGTACAAGCAAACAACTAACAATCAAGTACATATAGCTTTAACAAAAAACCAATGGAAAGACAACGAAGAGGTCCTTACTAGAATAAATTCCACTTTAATTAACAATGATATTTTAGGAACACTTACCAATAATGCCGATAAGCAATTGGATGATATGTTTAAGGTTATAAACGATGCTGGCAAAGGAGCCATTATTTTTATCAATCAAGAATCGCAATCCATGAATATCCTTAAGCGATTATCCTTTTTAAAAGAACATCAAGAGCCAAATAGTATAGCTAAAGCACCAAAAATTAATATGGATAATAGAGATTTTGGTATTGGCGCCCAAATACTCCATGACTTAAACATACGCAAATTACGCTTAATATCTAACACTGGGCAAACAAAACGCGTTGGTTTAATTGGCTATGGCTTAGAGATTGTTGAGTATGTTAAGTATTAATTTACGATTACTTTTTTAACTATTCTTCAATATTGGCATTTACTCCATTCTCTAGTTTAACTATAATTGTATGAGAATTAGGATCGAATACGTAAAACATTAATGTTATTTCATCTTCAACATCTAAATCGATAGATTTATTTAAATCTATATAATGTCCTTGTTCTAATGTAGAATTTGAGCGATTAAAATGACCAACTATATTATTGGAATCCGTTGGAGAAGCCACTGTTGCAAATGTGCCCCTCCCCAAACACTAAAATTATCTGAAGCAATAGAAAAATCAATGGGCATTTGTTGCGAAAAAGCATATTGAGAAACGAAGAGTAAAGCAACTATTAATTTGCTATAGTAATACGTCATAGCGTTATTCTAAAATTCAAAACAAAACTACTTATTACAATTTTAGCCAATAAACTTATAACCACTAAAAAACCATACATAACTAGATAAATGTATGGCTCTTAACTACAACGAGACACTATAAGGCATTAGAGCGAATACAATAACCAAAACCTTATTAGTATTTGCTTTACGTGATGCTTTAATTTGTTTGGAGTACTGAGTTAATAACCTCTACCATCTTACCAGCTCTTTCTTTAACCTCCTGCTCTGTCCAAGATAATTTTATTAAGCAAGATATGTTTCTGGCTATATAGTGGTCAGATTTTTCAAAAGATTCTGTTTGAAGATATTCTAAACCTTTTTTCACTTCCGTGGAAATTGGATGCAGCGATTTTAAATCTTCTAGATGATCCCACTTTCTAATATAATGCCAACTGTTATTGTAATAATTCCAACAGGCATCAACTCCTTTTTCGCTAAATGCTTGCGAAACTTTTGTTGCAGTTTCTAAATCTGGTAAAAAGAAGTTTAAAAATGCACAACTTTCTTCGCCGCCTTCAGGAACTGTTCTGAATATTACTTCTGGAATATCAGCTAAGGCTTCTTTAATGATATTAAAATTGCGTTTTTGAATTTCAAGAAATTCTGGCAAACGCTTTGCCTGTGCCAAACCTACAGCGGCATGCAACTCTGAAATACGGAAATTATAGCCTAAAAACGGATGGGTTTCCGCACCCCGGTCGTTGCCAACATGATCGTGACCATGATCGCTATAATGGTCTGCATTTGTATAATATGTTTTGTTATTGGTAATTACTGCACCACCTTCGCCACAGGTAATGGTTTTCACAAAATCGAATGAAAAACAGCCTAAATCGCCTATGCTTCCTAGCGGTTTTCCTTTATAGTTTCCGCCAATTGCTTGACAGGCGTCTTCTACCAAAAGTAAATTGTGCTTGTTACAAATAGCTTGCAGAGCATCCATATTTGCCATACTACCACACATTTGCACGACCATAACAGCTTTTGTTTTTGGTGTGATGGCCTTTTCAACAGCTTCTGGACTTAATCCTAGAGTATCATCAATATCGACCAATATTGGAATGGCACCAAGCATCATAATGGCTTCAAAACTGGCTACGAATGTAAAAGTTGGCATAATAACCTCATCACCAGCACCAACGCCTGCCGAGGCTAACGCCACAGTAACCGCTGCTGTTCCGCTTGATACCAACTGTACGTATTTGGATTGAAAGGTGTTTTGAAGCTCTTGCTCCAGTTCTTTAGATTTCCAATGGCCTTTACGCATGCCATCGAAACCATAGCGCATAAGCACACCATTATCTAATACATCGTTTACTTCTTTTCGTTCTAATTCTCCAAATAATTCAAATCCTGGCATATTCTAATTTTCTATAATGTTGCATTAAGACGTTGCTTTTGCGTTAGGGATTGAGGCATTTGTTGGAGCTCTTTTTGTGTTGTTGCACCTATGCAACACAAAAAAGCGACTGCCGAAAGCCCGACCCTTGTGGTAACGTCCAAATGATTTATATTATTATAACGGCTTCTTCTATGGGTTTTCTAACTTTTTTGAATGTTGCAAACATATCATCCTCGGCGCGATAACCTATTGGTAAAAGCAGCACTGATTTCAATCCTTTTTCGTCTAATTTAAGAATTTCATCGTACTTTGTTGACGAAAAACCTTCCATTGGACAAGAGTCTATACCTTCGATAGCGCAGACCGTCATTAAATTACCAAGTGCAATGTAAGCTTGATTGGTAGACCATTGCTGGCCAACTTGCTCCGACATACCCTGCATCATGCTAATTAAATCTTCTCTGTAAGGTTTTAAAATATTTTCTGGGGTGTTGCGAATGTCTTTTATATTATTGTAATAGTTTTTAACATCGTCGTCTTCAATATTCTTTTGGATGCAAATAATGAGTAAGTGTGAGGCGTTTAAAACTTGGCTTTGATGGTATGCTGCTTCGACCAGTGGCTCCCTAATTTTCTTATCTTCGATAACGATTAGCTTAATAGTTTGCAAACCAAAAGAGGTTGCTGTTAGGTTAAAAGCCTGTGTTATAACATTTAATTTAGCTTTTGAAAGTTTTTTGGAGGCATCAAATTTTTTTGTTGCGTACCGCCACTCAAGCTGTTTTATAGTATCCATTATGATGTGATGTATTTCTGCAAAAATAAGGTTTGCAATTTTCTTTTTACTGTATTGATATATAAAATATGCACATTGGAAAATACGTAAAATTTATTGTGAAAAAGTTGAGTTTTTATTTGAATAGAATGAAAAAGGACGTTATATTTGCACCCGCATTCAGGCAAATAGCCTGATAAGGCACTCAAGGAGAAATGGCAGAGTGGTCGAATGCGGCAGTCTTGAAAACTGTTGAGGGTCACACCTCCGGGGGTTCGAATCCCTCTTTCTCCGCCAAGATTTATTCAACCCTATAAACATTATGTTTATAGGGTTTTTTGATTTCCTTTTATATCAAGCAAAACCATGGATCAAGAACAATTGTTGTGTTTAAGCAAAAATATTAGTCAGCCTAAAAAGGAAGAAATCTATGTTTCTCACTCCTCTAAACTGTGCTCTAAATGCTTTGATTTTAGCAAAAAAAGTCCATTTTTGAGTATATAGAAATATGTTATAACAAAAAGCGATTACACTCTTCATTAGGATATAAAACTCCACATGAAATAGAACTAGAATTTTATCAATTTAAATATGTAGCATAGGTCTTAGAAAATTTGTCCGACTTTTTGTTGCAAGTCCAAAACAGTAAAATGGTTAGATTTAGTGCGTCCAAAATTTACTTAGGACAGGATTGATAAATAATAATAAAATTATAATGACTAGAATTTTTATTATTATTTTTTTATTTCACAAGAAAAAATTAATCATCAAAAAAATTATTTTAATGTATTTTTCTTCCTTTCAAAATCTTTTCACATTTAATATTACAGTTATTATATTTTATTTACAGAACTATTTCTTTTGAGAATATTTGCTCAATACCAAAAACAGAATACCACATAATAACCAAGCAGGGAGTGTTACAAATGACAAAAACACATCAAATTGAACCGATATAAAATAGAATATTCCAAAGCTAACAGCCCATGCCCAAAACACAGATTTATTAAAGGATAGATTAGCTACTTCCGCATAGTTTTTAGTAATCCCTACTTTTTTATGAAAGAAATGCTCAAAAACTATGATAGCTCCAAAAGGTGCTAAAATAAAACCATAAAGTGCAACAAATCCTAAAAGTTTCATTGCAAACGCAGGGAATAAACCTGCTATTGTAGCTACTGTACCTGCCAATATAGTCACTTTTGCTGTAGATAATTTTGGTAAAATAGCCTGAAATGCTAGTCCTGCTCTATAAATAGTTGGATTAGCAGTTGTCCAACCAGCCAATACTACTGCAATAATACCAAATATACCAATTGCATTATTAGCTAAAGGACCTGGTGCTACAGGTGGCGCATCCCCAACACTTAAAAAGGCTTGCGCTTCTGGAGATTTTAAATAAACTGCGTATAACAAGGCCGCTGCTATCCAAGCCATATAATGACCAACATACATACCAGCTGCTGTTGTCCATCCTGCTTTGGCTTTTTTTGCAAATCTAAATACTGATAAATCAGACATTCCAATATGCATAGCACCATTAGCAAACCATGACCAAATTACGACATGCCAAAATGTAAATTTTGTTTGCCCAGGAAACGGATCTGAACCTTCTCCCCAAATATTCCAAAAATCAGAAAAACTACTTACACCTAATTGATTAAGAGCAACAATACCACATGCAATAAAGGCTACAACAATAATTGGAGACATCCAGTTAGCCGCTTTAGTTACTGTATCATAGCCACGGGCTGCGATTATTGAAATAACTGCTCCAATTAAAATAACAATAATGATCCAAGTTGCCCCATTTGGCATAGTATCCGTTAATTTGGGCATTGGCATATCAAACGGAATACCTACTGCCGTAGCAGAAACCGTAATCATAGACCCTGCTAAGAAACAAAACAATATACCATTTGCTAAATTATAACCTGTCACTAATTTTTTACCACATATTTTTTCTAATTGAAAATATAAGGTTAGCCTATTCTTTACTGCAATTTCAGCAGTTAAAAAACGCCAACTTAAAACGGCTAAAAGGTTACCGATTAGTAATCCAACAATCAAATCAAAAGCACTAACACCTGCTGTTAAAAATAAAGGACCAATCATAAACTCAGTTCCGGCTGCATGCTCTCCGGCATACATACCAATAAAACTTTTCCAGCCTTTTAATTTGGACTGAGGTACTGGAGTTCTTTCAAATTCTCCTCCAGCTTCAGCTTCTAATGTATCTAATTCTTGTTGGTATTGTGACATGATTTTGGTTTAGTTAGATTTTTTAATTTAGCTTTTACAAAAATGAATATACTTAATATTGAACTTTAAAAAATTATATTCATAATTAAATAGTTCTGACGAAAATATACTGTACTTATTAAAACTCTATCCTGTACTGTATGGTATTCTAAAAATCGGGGAATCTATTGGTTCTTTTAAATTTCTAAAAACCCCTTTTTTTAAATCTTAAGAACGAAAAAATCTAAAAATAAAATCTAAAAAACAAATTAATCTTTTACGGGTTAGAACAGGACAGCTAGTTTTTAAGAATACACTACTTTTACTCTAGTTTATACTAGAGTAAATTTTTAATAAAAATAGAGATGAAAGTAGGTTTATTTATTCCTTGCTATATCAATCAGTTATACCCACAAGTAGCCATAGCCACACTTGAATTGCTGGAAAAACTTAATGTTGATGTATATTATCCTCAAGGGCAAACCTGTTGTGGGCAACCTTTAGGGAATTCTGGATATGAGGAGGATTCAAAAGGAGCCTGTAAAGTATTTGTTGAAAATTTTAAAGCCTATGATTATATCGTTGGCCCCTCAGGCAGCTGTATATATCATGTTAAACATCACTTTGATATTTTAGAACAAACACCAGAAGTAAAAAAGGTTAGAGATAATGCCTATGAACTGTGCGAGTTTATAGTAAAAATACTTGGGGTAACTGATCTAGGTGCATCATTTCCTTACAAAGTAGGTCTGCATAAAAGTTGTCATGGCTTAAGAGGTCTTAAGTTAGGTTCTTGTTCTGAAGTTATGGGTATTCATTTCTCAACAGAAGAAGATTTATTAAATGGGGTAAAAGGGCTTGAATTAATGGCTTTAAACAGAAAAGACGAATGCTGTGGTTTTGGCGGTACATTTTCGGTTTTTGAAGAAGCCATATCAGTAAAAATGGGAAAAGATCGTATTAAAGATCATCTCGATAGTGATGTTCAAGTAGTAACGGGCGCAGATCATTCTTGTTTAATGCATTTAGAAGGTTTAATTAATAGAAACCAACAACCCTTGAAGGTGATGCATATTGCCGAAATATTAAACAGTAGTTTATAATTATGAATCACGCAGAAAAAGCAGAAGTATTTAATAAAGATGAAGCTAAAGTTAACTGGCATGATAAAGCCTTGTGGTATGTTAGAGAGAAACGGGATACTTCAGCTCATAAAGTTCAAGGTTGGGAGTATTTACGTGAATTAGGATCAGGTATCAAGGCTAACGTTCTATCAAATTTAGATGAATATTTAGTTCAGTTTGAATCCAACGCACAAAAAAATGGTGTAATTGTCCATTGGGCTTCAAATGCTGAAGAACACAATAAAATTGTAGGTAGTATTCTTGATAAACATCAGGCTAAAAAGGTAGTTAAAAGTAAATCTATGCTTACTGAAGAGTGCCATTTAAATCCTTTTTTGGAAAAGAAGGGCATTGAAGTTATTGACACCGATTTGGGTGAGCGCATTGTGCAATTGGCTGAGGAACCACCAAGTCATATAGTACTTCCTGCTATTCATAAAACAAAGGAAGAAGTTGATGTTTTATTTCAAGAACATTTGGGGACTAAACCTAGCCAAGGAAACCCTGAATATTTAGTTAGTGAAGCACGAAAACATTTGAGAGATAAATTCTTAAAAGCTGATGTTGCTATTACCGGAGTTAATTTTGCTGTGGCAGATACTGGTGGCTTTGTAGTCTGCACAAACGAAGGTAATGCTGATATGGGCGTGCATCTATCCAAAGTACATATTGCTTGCATGGGTATTGAGAAAATCATTCCTCAAGAAAAACACTTAGGTGTGTTTTTACGTTTGTTAGCAAGAAGCGCAACTGGACAACCTATTACAACTTATTCTTCGCATTTTAACAAACCAGAAGAAGGCAAAGAAATGCATATTGTTATTGTTGATAATGGAAGAACGGAACAATTAAGTAGAGAAGATTTTAGGGCTTCACTGCATTGCATTCGCTGTGGAGCATGTATGAACACCTGCCCAATTTATAGACGAAGTGGCGGCCATAGTTATGATTATGCTATTCCTGGTCCAATAGGGTCTATATTATCTCCTGGAAAGGATATGAAAAAGCACAGTTCATTACCATTTGCCTCAACTTTATGTGGCTCTTGCTCTAATGTTTGTCCTGTAAAAATCAATATTCATGAGCAGCTATATAAATGGCGACAAGTTATTGTTAAAGAACAAAAACAACCTATTATAAAAAAGTCTATTTTAAAAGTGGCTGGGGTTGTGTTATCAAAACCAAATCTATACGCTATTGCCGGTAAATCTGCACGATTTGCTTTAAAACATGCACCAAAATTTATGATATACAATAAATTAAATGCTTGGGGTAAAGCGAGAGATTTACCAGAAATAAAAAATGAAAATTTTGATGAATGGTTCAAAAAACGAAATAAAGATGGGTAGAGAAGCTATTTTAAAATCAATCAAAGAAAACAAACCAGATTTACTCCCTATTCCAAAAATTAATGCTGATGCTTTTGCTGAAGATATTAATTTAAAAGATGTATTTAAAAGTAACATCGCTTTAGTAGGGGGTAACATAAAAGAGATTGAAAAGGAAGCTATTGATTTAGAGATCAAAGCATTATATTCAAACGCAAAACATATTGTTTCTGTTACCACAAAATCTTCTTTAGGAACAGTTTCAGTTTCAAAAGATACAGATCCTCATAATCTTGAAAATATAGATCTAGCTATTGTTGAAGGAGAACTTGGTGTTTCAGAAAATGGTGCCATATGGGTGACTGCCGATAATAGTATGGTACGTGCACTTCCATTTATAACTAACGATTTGGTTATTATTCTTGAAAAAGAAAAACTATGTCTGCATATGCTTCAAGCATATGACAATATTAGCCAAAGAGACCGGGATTTTGGTGTTTTTATTTCAGGGCCTTCTAAAACAGCAGATATTGAACAATGTCTGGTTGTTGGCGCTCATGGCGCTATGAGTTTAACCGTTCTTTTAGTGTAATTAATTTGTGTCTAAAATTATATAACAAAAAACTCAGCTAAATTTAGCTGAGTTTTTTGCTTTGGGTTTGTATGATTTATATTAATAATATTTAGCATACACCACACGCGTATGTAAATATTCTTCCATGCCGTGTTTACCATCAGCACCACCGACTCCAGATTTTTTCCAACCTGCGTGAAACCCTTGAATAGCCTCAAAGTGCTCTCTATTCACATACGTTTCACCAAAGTGTAATCCATTTGTAGCACGCATAATATTATTATAGTTTTCTGAAAATATAGATGATGTTAATCCAAATTGACAATCATTTGATAAGGCAATAGCTTCATCCAAAGTATCAAATTTCATAACTGGTAATACGGGTCCAAATACTTCTTCTTGAATAATTTCAGACTGTTGAGAAACATTCGTTAAAAGTGTTGGCTCATAAAAATATCCTCTATCAAATTTTTCATGACGCTTACCTCCTACTAAAACTTCTGCTCCTTCTTTTTTAGCAAATTCAACCATCTCAGAAATTTTATCAATCTGAGCTTTAGAAACTAAACTACTCATGTCTGCATTTGTTCCTGTAAGAGCATCTTCAACAGTAACTTCACTCATTTTTTTAGTGATTTTTTCAACAAATTCATCATAAATACTGTCTTCTACATAAACGCGTTCTGCACAGTTACAAACTTGTCCGCTAAAAATAACTTTTGATGCCACTATGGAGTTTATAGCTAATTCCATATTAGCATCTGCACAAACAATTGCTGGTGCTTTTCCTCCTAATTCTAAAGATACTTTAGTGATATTTTCTGCTGCTGCTGTTATAATTTGTTGACCTGCACCAACACTTCCTGTTAAGCTGATAATACCCGTAATTGGACTTTTTGAAAGCGCATTTCCAACTGTTCTACCTGCTCCACAAACAAAGTTTAAAACCCCTGCTGGTAAATCAATTTTTTGAATAAAATCTGCAAACTCCATGACTGTATTTGGTGCTTCAGAACTAGGTTTTATAACACATGTATTTCCAGTGATTAAAGAGGCCGCCACTTTTCTAGCCATTACGAAAAACGGGAAATTCCAAGGACAAATACCTACAGAGACTCCAATTGGCACTTTATGAAGGTAAATGTGTTCTTTTTCACGATCACTTTGAATAATTTCTCCTTCAATACGTCTTGCCCAACCGGCATTATAGTCAAAATAATCTGCTGTTACATCAATTTCAACTTGTGCTAAACCAATAACTTTGGCTTGCTCTTTGGACAATGTCTCAGCTAAAAACACTCTATTTTCTCTAATAACATCAGCCATTTTATGTAAAAAACTCGCTCTTTGTATTGCTGGTAATGCTTCCCATGCTGGCTGAGCTGCTTGAGCTGCTTCAAGTGCATGATTTGCATCTTCAACGGTGCCTGTAGAAATGGTACTTATCACTTCTTCAGTACACGGATTTAATATTTCAATAACCGATGTGGACTTAGAGTCCACAAATTGTCCGTTAATATATTGCCTGTAATGTTTCATAAAGTTTGAGTTGGATTAATTATATTTTTTACTTGTAAAAAATCTTATGATAAAAACTTTTTTCTTAAATCTTCTACTTGTTCATCGTTGATTGCCACCATGTCTCCAAGTGAATTCCCTAAAACAATAGATTTTGCGCTAAACTCTGCAACTTCCAAATAATCAAAGGTTTGCAATAACTTATCTCCAGTAATAATGACAGAATCATTTTCTATAATTAATGCCGTTGCACAGTTATCAACTATTTTAGAATTGTTGTTTTTTCTAAAATGATCACCGTATTTTACTGCACTAATATCTTGTAAAAAGATCCAGCTTTCCGGAATGGTACGTACATTTAAATATTCTCCTGTAACACCAAAGGCCATTAAATATGGAGATTGTGTCATGATAATAGAATTTACATCCGGGTTACGATTGTAAATTTCTTGATGAATCCAAGTGGCTCTACTCGGTATTTTTCCAGCTTCTCTTTTACCATCTTTAATTTGAACAATATCATCAATATCTAAATCCCAACGATTAATCCCTGTTGGTGTAATAAGAAAATCATTATCCTTCCATCGCATAGATACGGTACCGTATGAGCTAATCATTAAACCTTGCTGACAAGAACGTTGTACAATCTTGCTGATTTCTAAACGTTTTTCAACTTCATCAGATGTATATTCAACATTCTTTAATTCAGGTAATACTCCTGTAGCTTGTGCTTCAAATTCGTCTATTTGCTCATCAGTTAAATATTTTGGCCTGCCTATTTGAGATCCATACAAAATAGTACTTGCACAAAACTCAAGAGCTTCAAAACGTTCATAAGCATCAGTCAAATCACTACCGCCTAAAACAGTGCCGTGATTTTCCATAATTATGGCTTTATACCCTTTTTTAAACTCATCGCCAATAACATCTCCTAAATCTTCACTACCCGGAAGTCTATATTTAGCGTAGCCTATTGGCCCACAAATATGTCTTGCTTGAGAGATGATGTTGGTATTAGGAATTTGACGTACAATACTAAAAGAGACTAATGCAGGAGGATGTGCATGAATTACGGATTTAATATCTGGTCTTGATTCATAAATGGCTCTATGAAATGGAAATTCTGAAGACGGTTTGTGTTTTCCTATAATAGTACCGTCTTTTTTTACACAGATGATATCTGATGCTCTTAACGAACCTTTATCAATAGCTGAAGGAGTTACCCATATATCGCCTTGATCGTCTATAATGGAGATATTACCACCTGAAGTTGTGGTCATACCTCTTTTATAAATTCTATCTATAATTTCTGTAATCTGATTTCTGGGGTGAATTAATTTTATATTCTTAGACATTTTGAATTGATTTGGAATTGTAATATTCTGAGGCTAATATAGTCTCAATGTTTTTTTACTTATTTTAATAAATTTAACCGCTAACAATAAAAGGAACATGCTTTTTAAGCGCATAATTCTCCTTTAAGAATTTAGAGTTTAGTTTGTTGTCTGAAATTGAAATGGCAGCACCTAAAGCAGAACCTAATGAGGCATCTGTTGTACTTAGTTTTTTATCTCTGAAATTATGAGATAACAACTTGATATAAATATCATTATTACTAAAACCACCGTCAATATAAATGCGTTTTATTGGGTCTGTCCCAATGGCTTTTTTGATACACTTAATTTGTAGTAATACGAGCTCTGTCATGAGTTGATGATAGGCATGCTCATATTTATGATATAACATTTTTGTTTTATCTGGCATATCTTCATCAAAAATACTCTCCCATTTATAGCAAAAATTGAAATCTTTCATGATTTCGAGATACGTATCATAATCAAACTTAACCTGACGATGGAAGTCATCATTAACTCCAAAACGCTCATTTAATTTTTCGACTTGTACCTTGTATTCATTACCCAAAAATATACGCGTAGCTTTAACAGGTTTCCCGTTAATACGCATGTAGTTAATAGTGTCTGTATTATGAATATCGTTTGAAATAGGGTTTTCAGTAAATGGGTTGAAAACAATACTCCATGTTCCTGTAGATACCAAAATAAATTTCTTTTTAATACTCCTTACATAAGGTAAAAGTGCTGCAGAACTGTCATGAATTCCAACACCAATTTTTATACGATTACCATTGTAATTCATATTAATGCTGGTTTCGGTAGAAACAATGGGAGGTAAAATTTTATCAAAGCCTTCCTTGTACACCCAACTATGGTAATCTTTCTTTTCATAATCCCAAAGTGCTGTGTGGCAACCAATACTGGTATATTCACTTAAAGGAATACCTGTAAAGACATAACTAAGATATTGGGGTAAGTGTAACGAATATTTTATTTTACTAAAAACTTCTGGTTGTGATTTTTTTAACCAATATAACTGTAGTCCAGAGTTTAGCATGCTTAAATCTGCACAACCTGTATTTTGAAGAAAGGCCTCTTTGGGCCCATAGGCTTCAAAAAATGAAGTGACTATCTCCTCTGGTAAAGGCTTAGTATAGTTATAAAGTGGTGTTAACGGTTTACCGTCTTCATCAATATGAACTAAACTGGCGCCATAGGTTGAGAAATTGATAGCTTTAACATCAAACTCCTTGGCTTCAAGTATTCTATTAAAAACAGCCTTTAGCCATTTTTGTAATGCCGGAAGATTTTCTGTTGGATGTCCATCTTCATCTTCTATTTCTTCAAAAGAAATATATTCTTTATGGACTTCTTTAAAATTTTTATCGAATAGGAAAAACTTTTTATTCGTTTTTCCTATATCGAAAACTGCTGTTACATTTTTCATACTACACCCATTAAAGTCCTGTAGCTACAGTGTTTTTACCTCTTTCTTTAATAAGACCACCTCTAACATCTAAAGCCCTATAAGCGCCTATTGGGCTTAATACACCTCCAGTATTTAAACGGGCTTTTTCAAGTAAAGGTCTCACATCGGTTCTGTAAGCCCCTTGTAAAATTTCTTGACATTTCACTACATCATTATCCAGTTGTGCTGCTTTTAAAGCGGCTTGGTCAATCAGTAAGGCTTTGGCATATGCCTCTTGTATTGCTTCTAATGATTGGATTAAATCTTCTAAAGGATCTTTCACATTATGACTCGCATCAATCATCCAAGCTAAATCTGGATTTTGAGGATTGTTTTCCATGCCATAAACCAATTCGTTAAAAATTAAGAATAGTGCATAAGGTTTGATACTACCTACTGTTAAGTCATCATCACCATATTTACTATCATTAAAGTGAAAACCTCCTAGTTTGCCTTTCAATTGTAAAATAGAAACTATTTGTTCTATGTTAGAGTTTGGAAGGTGGTGCCCTAAATCAACCAAGGTATAGGCTTTATCACCACAACCGTTAGCTAACATTAATGAAGCCCCCCAATCTTGAATCACCGTACTGTAAAAGTTTGGTTCGTAAGGTTTATATTCAATAAGCATTTTCCAATCATCTGGTAAGCCTTTATAAATATCTATAAGACTGTTTTGTGTATTTTGAAAAGCGGTTTGAAAGTTGTTTTGTCCTGGAAAACAAGACCCATCAGCCAACCAAACGGTTAAACTTTTAGACCCTAATTTGTTTCCAATATTAATAACATCTAAATTATGAGCAATCGCTTGTTCACGAACGGCTTGACTGGTATTGCTTAAAGAGCCATATTTATAACTTTCTTGAGCATTTTTTTGATCTTGAAACGTATTAGAGTTTACCGAATCAAACTTGATATTCAACCCATCAGCTTGTTCTTTAATAGCAGCATAATCTGAAGGGATATCCCAAGGAATATGCAATGACACAGCACCTGCAGTTTGAGTAAGTGCATGTAGAACACCAACGTCCTCTAATTTTTGCTCAAGACTTGAAGGCTCACCAAAAAAAGAAAAGCGGCCGAAACGTGTACCTCCAGCCCCTAATGCCCAACTTGGTATGGCAACCTGGAATTTAGCTAATTTAGACACGATATTTGAAACGTCATGCCCCTCTTTACTCAACTTATTGGCTAAAAAATCAAAATTTTCGTTATGACTTTCCAATCCTTTTTTATTATAATCTGAGATTTGTTCTTTTTGAATTTTCATAATTTTAACATCTTTCTAAAAAAAGAAACTCCCATAAACTTCAATTCAATCTTATGGAAGTTTGCTTTTACTCAACTAAACAATAACTATACTAACTTTTATGTTCTATCTTACAAAGGCATTCGCCATTCCACCATCAACATTAATAATGTTTCCCGTGGACTTATCAAGAATACCTACCAAAGAGAATACGCCGTTTGCAATATCATCTGGTGTGATAATTTCATTCAACAGGTTTCTTTTTGCATAAAATGCAGGTAACTCTTCAACGGTAATATTATTTGCTTTAGCTCTACCTTCTGCCCAAGCGCCTTCCCAAATTTTACTCCCTACAATAACGCCATCAGGATTTACGGTATTCACTCTAATTTTATCTTTTGCTAATTCAGCAGCTAACAAACGTACCATATGCTGTTGTGCTGCTTTGGCAGTACCATAAGCTACGTTATTTGGACCTGCAACTAAACCATTTTTACTAGCTATAGCTATATAATTTCCGCCTAATCCTTGTTGACGCATGATGGCTGCAGATTGTTTGGCTAAGTCAAACTGACCTTTTACTAAAATACTTTGTAGAATATTCCAATCTTTATCAGTAGTATCTTCTAAAGGTTTAGAAATGGCTAATCCTGCACTATGCACAACAATATCAACACCCCCAAATTCAATACATGCCTTTTTATAAGCTGATGCTATAGATTCTGGATTGGTAACATCACATATAGCATAGGTTGATACATCTCTTTTATACGTAGCGTGTGCTTCTTTTAAACTGTCTTCATTGATATCTGTAAGTACTACATTAGCACCTTCTGCAGCTAATTTATCAGCAATCGCTTTACCAATACCACCACCAGCTCCAGTAACAAAGGCTACTTTGCGAGATAAGGGTTGTTCTTTTGGCATACGTGATAATTTCGCTTCTTCTAATAACCAATACTCAATATCAAAAGCTTCTTGTCTTGGTAATGAGGTGTAAGCGGTAATGGCTTCTGCACCACGCATCACGTTGATCGCATTGATATAAAACTCATTCGCTACACGTGTGGTTTGTTTGTTTTTTGCAAAACTAAACATCCCAACACCTGGATATATAATGATTACTGGATTGGCATCACGCATAGCTGGACTGTTGTCCTTTTTGCATGTGTTATAGTAATCTGCGTATTCTTGTCTGTAGGCTTCAAATGCTGGTTCTAATTTTTTCAGAATAGCATCTGAATCAGTTAAATCTTCATTTTTATCTAAAGTTAATACTAGGGGTTGAATTTTTGTTCTTAAAAAATGATCTGGACAAGAGGTTCCCATAGGCGCCAAACGTTCAAGATCATAACTATTGATGTATTCCATGACCACATCGGTATCAGAAAAATGACCAATCATTCTATTTTCAGAAGAACATAAGCCTCTTAATAAAGGCATGATTTGAGCCGCTTTTTCTAAACGATCTGCTTTTGGTAAACTTTCTATTTTTTGTCCACCGAAAACAGAACCTTTTTCTTTTATTTTTTGTTCAATATACTCAGAAGCTCTTTCAATAACCTCTAAACTGTTGATATAACACTCATAAGAGGTATCTCCCCAAGTAAATAAACCGTGACTACCTAATACGATACCACGAATTCCTGGATTATCAGCTAAACATTTTTCTATTTGAAGTCCTAAATCAAATCCCGGTCGTTGCCATGGTACCCAGCCCATAGTATCGCCCCAAATTTCTTTGGTTACTTTTTCACTGTCTTTGGCCGCTGCTACTGCAATTAAAGCATCTGGGTGCAAGTGGTCTATATGTGCAAATGGCAATAAACCGTGCAAAGGTGTGTCAATTGATGGTGCTTTACTATCCAGATCATAAATACTGTGGTTAAATAGTCCAACCATACGGTCTTCATCTTCCAATCCGCCGTAAACATTTTTTAAATTACGCAAACGATCAACATAGATCCCTGCAATGCCAGCCCTGCTTAAAGTCCCAATATCACCACCGGAACCCTTGATCCACATCACCTCAACGTCCTCATTGGTAAGTGGGTCTTTTTCTGTGGTCCTGCAACTGGTGTTGCCTCCGCCATAATTGGTGATTCTTAAATCAGCTCCTAATATATTTGATCGGTATAAAAATAAGGCTATCTGATCATCGCCTAGAGCTGCAGCTTTTTGCTCATCCCATAAATAATCAACGTATTTAAAAGTCTCTGCTTTGTTTTCCATGTTTAGTGTTATAATAATAATAATAATAATACCAAAAATATATTTGTAAACACACTTTCCTATCCTGTACTGTACCGTAATTTCAAATATTACACATTAAAATATGTTTTTTCTATGCATTAACACCAATCAACACACTATTTATCAGGTGCTTAATTTTTTATACTTAATCTCTCATTATTATAGAGACATTATATTTTTAACCTATTTTAAAAAAAACCTTTTAAATATCTCCCTCTAAAAGGCTTCTAATTTAATTATTAGGCCTTTGAAATAATACCGACAGGATACCGCAGGATTCTTTCGATGTTTTCAATACCTATTTTTGTATTCAAATATTTCAATTTAATAATCACCTTATTTAAACGAAAATAAATAGGAACTTAATTATGAATAAAAAACATACTACCCTAGGAGAATTTATTATTGACAATCAAAAACATTTTAAATATTCTTCAGGAGAACTTTCGAGATTAATAAATTCCATCCGATTAGCAGCTAAAATAGTGAATCATGAGGTTAATAAAGCTGGATTAGTTGATATATTGGGGGCAGCTGGAGAAACCAACATACAAGGAGAAGATCAACAAAAACTTGATATTTATGCTAATGAAGTATTTAAATCTGCATTAATAAACCGAGAAATTGTGTGCGGTATTGCTAGTGAAGAGGAAGAAGATTTTGTTACAGTACAAGGAAAATATAATGCACATGACAACAAATATATTGTTTTGATAGACCCTTTAGATGGGTCTTCTAATATTGATGTTAATGTATCTGTAGGTACTATATTTTCTATATATAGAAGAAAAACTCCACTAGGCATGCCTGTAAGAAAAGAAGATTTTTTACAAAAAGGGAATGAACAAGTGGCAGCTGGCTATATTGTTTATGGCACTTCTACCATGTTAGTCTACACTGCTGGGCATGGTGTTAATGGCTTTACCCTTAATCCTGCTATCGGTAGTTTTTATTTATCCCATCCAGATATGAAGTTTCCAGAAACTGGAAATATATTTTCTATAAATGAGGGGAACTATGCTCATTTCCCTCAAGGCGTAAAGGATTATATTAAGTATTGCCAAACTGAAGAAGAAGATAGACCTTATACATTTAGATACATAGGCTCTATGGTATCAGATTTTCATAGAAATATGATTAAAGGAGGTATTTACATCTATCCTGCCAGCTTTAAGGCGCCTAAAGGAAAGTTGCGCTTATTATATGAATGTAACCCGATAGCATTTTTAACTGAACAAGCAGGTGGCAAAGCAACAGATGGATTTAAAAGAATTATGGATATTCAACCTACTGAACTACATGAAAGAGTTCCTATTTTTTGTGGAAGTAAAAAAATGGTTGAAAAGGCTGAGTACTTTATGCATAAATACCCTAAAAACGAGTAAACTAAACTATGGAGATACATAAATTTATTAAAATTGACGTAGATTCAAGGATACCTAAGTATCAGCAAATTGTTGACTCTGTTATAAATAATATTTCTTCAGGTGATTTTAAAATTGACCATAAAATACCTTCAATAAATAGGCTTAGCGAAGATCTATACCTTTCAAGAGACACTGTTGAAAAAGCTTACAGTATCCTTAAAGACCGTAATATAATAACATCCATACGAGGTAAAGGCTATTATATTTCTCGAACTAAGCTAATAAAGAAATTAAACATTTTGTTTCTCATCAATAAATTGAGCTGGTACAAAATGGAAATCTATCATTCTTTTATTAATAGTATTGGTCCTAACGCATATGTTGACCTTCATATATATCACTGTGATGAAACTTTATTTTTAAATTTGCTAAGTAAGCATGAAAAAGCTTATGACTATTATGTTATTATGCCCCATTTTAAAACTGAAGACCTTCAGCATACGAGCACGACAGTTGCCGTATCTCGAGCAATAAATAAAATTCCTAAAGAGAAACTAGTAATTCTGGATAATAAGAAAATCCCAATAAAAGATAATATTATCACAGTTTATGAGGATTATGAAAAAAACATCTTTAATGCTCTGAAAAATGGGATTGAAAAGATTTCTAATTACAAAAAAATAATTCTTATCTATCCAAAAAAAACTATTTATCCCTACCCTAAACGCATTAAAAAAGGGTTTATAAAATTTTGCGTTGAGCATAATTTTGACTTTGACATCTTAGATCAAGTTTACAATGATATGATTCTATTAAAAGGTGATTTATTTGTTACTATAGAAGAAGACGATTTAGTCAATTTGATTGAGCAAATAAGAGACAAAGAGTTTGTTTTAGGTAGGGATATAGGTGTCATTTCATATAATGACACGCCTCTTAAAGCACTTCTTGGTATCACAGTTATATCAACAGATTTTAAAATAATGGGAGAAACAACATCTCACATGATTTTAAATAATGAAAAAGGCCAATATAAAGTCCCATTCAATTTTATTGATAGAGATTCATTATAGTTTAGTTACTACAAGCTATAAATAGCATTAATTTTAATCATTTTATTTTTTCTATTTCAAAAAAACCTTTACTTTTCATCAATTAAGTTTTGATTTCAAAAATGAATCTAATTAAGTACATAAAAATTGACGAAAATTCAAGGGTTCCAAAATACCAGCAAATTATAGATTCTATAATTAATAATATTTCTTTAGGGAATTTAACGATGGATCAAAAGATTCCTTCAATAAATATGTTTAGCGAAGAATTTTATTTATCAAGAGATACGGTTGAAAAAGCATATAGTATTCTTAAAGAACGGAATATCATAACATCTATTCGAGGCAAAGGATTTTATATTTCCAGAACTCAATTAATCTCTAAGGTTAATATTTTATTTCTAATTAATAAATTAAGTTCATATAAACTAAGAACATATAATCACTTTATAAATGCCATCGGAGCAAATTCTCATACCGATTTGCATATTTATCATTGTGATGAAAGCCTTTTTTTAAATTTATTAGACAAAAACAAATCGGCGTATGATTATTTTATTATTATGCCGCATTTTAAAACTGAGGATTTAAAACATGTTAGCCTCACTGATAAAGTAGTAAAAGCTATAAAAAAAATACCTAATGAAAAACTCATTCTTTTAGATAACATCAAACCAAATTTAGAGGGTAATTTTGTAGAAATTTATCAAGATTTTGAAAACGATATTTATTCTGCCTTAAAGGAAGGACTAAAAAAAATAAAAAAATACCAGAAAATCATGTTGATATATCCTGAAAGGGCTATATATCCTTATCCACGAAGGATTTTACATGGTTTTAGAAAATTTTGTGTTGAGTTTAAATTAGATTTTGAAATTTTAGATAAGGTATATGATGAGATGATTTTAAAAAAAGGAGATTTATTTATAACCATTGAAGAATCCGACCTAGTAAACCTTGTGAAACGAGTAAGAGAAGATGAGTTTAAACTTGGTGAAGAAATTGGCATTATATCTTACAACGACACACCATTAAAAGAACTCTTAGGAATTACTGTAATATCGACAGATTTTAAAGTAATGGGAGAAACTGCAGCAAACATGATACTGAATAAAACAAAGGGAAAAGTAAAAGTGCCTTTTAATTTTATTGACAGAGAATCATTGTAATTGGTTGATTTCGTATTGAAACATTTGAATACTTGAAGGATTATCTACGTATATATCATGAGGTAACTTTGTTAATTGCCCTTTTTTTTATCCCTTTTAAAAACAACAATGTTGTTGGTAAACTGATTTGCTACCAATACATATTTTCCAGATGGATCAATAGCTAAATTTCTCGGGTGTTTCCCATAAGTAGGTTCATGATCGACCAAATTTAGTTAACCTGTTTCTTGAATTATAGAAAATATTAAAATACTATCATCTTCTGGTCCGTGATTAGTAGCATATAAAAAATTACCATCAGGTGAAATATGAATATCCGCAGCCCTATAAATCTGTTTCTTCTGTTTATCAGATTGATAGTCTTTCATCATATTTAGCTGTCCCATCTTCATATTTAAAAGCGGTAATTTTCCGCTCAGCTCTGAAATGCTATAACCAAAATTACCGTTAGGATGAAACGTGAAATGACGTGGACCACTCTAAAGTAAATTTTAAAGTCGCTTCTCCTGTTTCATCATTAAACTCATAGATATGTATGCCCTCTCCTGGTTTATTATCAGTAAAACTACTTACAAACAATAGTGTTTTACTTTTAGTTTCATTGTTTTTACATGCCACAAAAAACAGGAAGAATACTAAAAGTGAACATTTAAAATGTGTTCTATTAATTTGAATAGGATTTATAGTAGGAATTGGATGAATCGGTCTGAACAGTGTGATCTCTATATCTTAAATTTTTACCATCACCTACATAAATGCTTTTCAAAATTACATTTTCATCCACAGTAATAATAGCAAAAGTACCTTCAAAATAGATATCATCACCTTGAAATATTTCATCTTTCGATTGCGTAATAACGTATTGAATTAAAACTCCGGAAGGCGTTTTACTCACAATTTTCAACCCTTTATACAAACCGTCTTGCTCTATTTTTGAAACTGATCTAATTGTTGGCTTCTCTTTTTCATTAAAAGGTTCAAAAACCACAACAAAAGGATTGCCCCAAGCTTCACCTTCATTACGTATTACTAATGTTGGTGTTGGTAAATTATCATAAGGTTTTGGCGCTTCAAAAGTAATAGGTGCCTTTACTTTGGTAAACGTTCTATTTTTAAAACCCGGAATATGGAGTTGCATAAAAACACCTCCTTGGGCTAATCGTTTTGTATGAAATGTAGCTTTCACATCTTTATCATAAACTTTTGATGTTTTTACATGCTTAAAAAAATGCCAACCAGGGTTTCTATATTGCTTATTATGTACCCACTCTGCCTTAGCATTTACTTGATATCTATTAGGTGCTTTTTCTAACTTTATATCATCATTTTCAAAAAGGAGCATATCCCCAATGCTATGATACAAATAATCATGGTACTCATTTGGCAATTTGGATTTTGACCGAAAAACGTCCACATAATAACCTGTGGTTGGAGAAGTACGTATTAAAGCTAATGTCCGTTCTTGTGTAGCTTCTGCCTTTTCTCCTTTATTATCTTCAAAACTAGTTAAACTGAACGAATGATATGGGGACACCCCTTCTGCTCCAACTTTAGGCTCCATTGCAATTGGTTTAACTGTATTAATTCCCAAATTTACCCATCCACCTTCACCTTTCGAACTTCCGTTTACAATAACTGTATTGTGAGCAGCAAAAATTCTGGAATAGTTTTCGTGCAAATCTTGTCCATAATTTTTTCTACCATGATCTACACCTAACACCTGTCCTTTTCCATACAATTCAATATTCATACCCTCAGCATGACCGTGTACCATGTGAGCGCCCCCTACAAAACACATTAAACCATCTTTTGGATCATTTGTGCTACTTAAATTGCGCTGCAGTACAATGCCAGCGTGATAAACTCTATCGGTTCTTGGCAACTCAATCTTGGCAACTTCTTTACTCATATCATTATTGTACCAAAACAAAGCTTCTGGATTTTTTCTATGGTATTTACCTTTAGTCATGGCCCTTTTTATGAGCGGTGAAAATTCATCTTGCAACTCTTGTAAACTATCCATTTTAGCCAACACATAGGCATTTTCATAGGCTTCGTAAGGGACATGGGCACGTCTATGTCCATCTCCCCACCTTATAATCTCATTATTTGGATATACAAAATAGTCAAGTCTAGGTAATGCGAATAATATGTTTTGATATTTTTCTCCCAGCTTTAAAGACGAGTTATATCTATTAACAACCAATAATAATTTTGCTAAAATGGCTGTTGAATGATTTAAATATTGTGATGTCTCTGGCCAAATATCACCTTTATTCTTATAATTTTTAGCCATGACATTAAGTGCATCTTGATTGACTGTGTTTTTAGTTAAGAAGTAAGATAATAATTTTTCTCGCTCTTTTTTGTCATCCATCGCCAAGGCATTATATACTAAGTTTGGCGATTCTAAAACTGAATGGTTAGAGCCTGTTTGACCGTAATTGACAGTGATATCTGCATACGTTCTACAAACATCTTGAAGTTCATTTACTGGAAAAAACACTTTTTTGTTTTTGATGATATCAAAAGCTTGTCCTCCGTTTTTAATGTAAGGAGCAGTAAAATCATAAATTAAAGGTACTTTGTAGCCTATTACTCTTACTTCTCGGAAACCATCATTAGGAAACAACCAGCCACCTCTACCATGCCAATCTGAGAGTTTGGATTTTTGTGCTGATTTTGTAAAAGAATATAAAATACTACTTGCAACATAGGCATATTTTTCGTCTTGAGTTAGATAATACATGATGCCACAGTCTAAAGAAACTTGCAGATATTTAACCAATAATTCCATATGCTTCTTTTCAACGTCCGTGGCATTATCAAGATTTTTTTGGACACCATTTTCTACATGATACGTTTTATAAAAAGGTGGAAAGCTATTTTTTTGACCTTTGGACCAATTGAATGGCAATTGTTTGATATAACTTTCGGGGTTTTTATAAAAGGTTTTAACCTGAAAATCAGTATTTACTTTTAATTTAATATAAATTTCTTTTGCCCAATTTTGAGTATTTATTTTCTCAAGAACTTGACTTCTCTCTTCTGAGGTAACTAAAATAAAAGGACGATCCTTTGATTGACTGAGCATCTTAAAGCTCATCATCAGAAAAAGTAAGATGAATGCTTTGTTTGAGTTTAAAAAATAGTGTTTTAACAACATCCTTTTACGCAATTTTAATTAATAAGTTTATTCTTTTACTGCTTCTGATTCTTTTTTAGAACGATAAATAGGTCCATTATCTCCCAATAAGTACATTTTCACAAACTGATTCCCTTTTTTTTCTGCAACTATTATTTTTGCATCAGGATGCGCATTTCTAATAAAATTTGACAATAGAAATTTTCCTTTTTTGCTCTTCAATAAAACTTTATCTTTTTTAAAACTATTCCCATTATCATCACTAACCCACCACGCTACATCTCCTTTTTTTCGGCTTGTATCTCCAAGTAATAGTTTTATTTGGTTGTTTGAATTTATTAACATTTCTCCTCTAGCCCCTTCAGGCAATCTAGTTTTATTGTTACTCTTCCATTCTTGCCCTGTCCAATAATAATGTTGTAAGGTTTTTATTCCTCCATGCTTTTTATCCTCATAATCTCCTTCATAAGAAGTCACATGTGGGTTGCCAAACTTATCCAATCTGGCAATTCCATTATGTGTCCATCTTTCTTCTGTATTTTTTATTAAGGTCATTGTATCTGCTTCCTCTTTGGTAACTGGTAAAATTAATTTTTGATTTCTCACATTATAACATTCGTTTCTATTTGTATCAAATCTCATGTAATACACGTTATGACGTTCTCCATCATGATGTGGTCCTTTGCAAACATGATAATTATACGTAGCTATAATGTCGTTATTTTTTCCTTTTGAAAAATGTAAATACCAAGAATCACAAATTACCGGATTTTCTTTTGTCCCAGTAGTCTGCTTAGTTTTTATAATCGATACCGGATCTGAAAAGGTTAATCCGTCGTCTTTTGATAATTGATACACCCAATTGCTTCTATGCGCTCCATGTCTGTAAAACAAATATAAATCTCCTTTATCCATTTTAATAAATTGACTATACGTACCAAAAGGAGAAATATTATCAACCTCTTGCCAACTAGAAATATCTAAAGGATTTTTTGTTACTATATGAATTTGTTTTCCGTAGTGATAATTACCTAGCGGATTTTCACCTAAATCTGGAGTACCACTATGACCTCCAAAAACAATATGAATGTATCCTTTACTATCAATTACCAAAGTAGGTTTACCATGATTATCCGTTCTTCTACTTTTATTTTTTCCCATTAAGCTGGTACCTGCTTTAAAAGGGCCTACCCATGTTTTAGTTTTATGATGATATGCAGCTACGTATGGGTCTTCAAGAGGACCTTGATAAGACACATAAGTAACTCCATTATAACACTCACCTGCATTACCTGTCACGGGATTACCAAGGGCATTGCTTGCAAAATAATCTACTTTTGATCTATTTTGAGCAAACCCCACTAGGCTTAATAACATCAACGTTGAGAATACCAAACACTTTATATCTTTCATTTACTATATATTTTAAAGTTTTTATAAACTGAAGAACGAGTATACATCTGTCGTAAACCTATTCTTCCTTCAGTAACGGGATCTATATTTGAAATATTCCAATGGAACAATTTCACACCATCTTTACTTTCCATTTTAAAAAACAGATGATTATTAGTTTTTACAGCTGTAATATGATACAGCTGACCCGATTTAAAAAACCCTTGCCTATCATAAGATGGTTCTATTTGAGTTATATCAAAAAGTTTGTCATCGGGTTTTGGGTATTTTCTTGCACGCACGTAATGAAAGGAATTTTCGCTATTACCAAACGCCGAATAACTAATATGGAACACATTCATATTTTCAAAATATGTCCGCATTGCAGGTACTTCTCTTAACTTACTCCATTTGAATATGTCTTTTTCATAAACGCCTTCTTCATCTCCTGTGGCTTGAATATATAAAATATTTACATATTTGGTTGCATTGTCAGTTCTAGTATAATCATATTCAATTTTTATATCTCCAGTAAAACTTTGCTTAGTCCATAAAACTGCGTGATGCGCATCATTTTTATATTCTGGGCCCGCTTTAAAATGCATACCTTCTTTTGAGTTTTCAACTGTTGCAATTAAGCCATCTAAGGTCCACTGCTCTGTCCAGTCTTTAATGCCATTATCATTAAAAGCATGTTTCCACTGATTACTTTCATTTAATGCTTCAAAAACAACATCATTATTTTGGGCTAAACTAAAACTGGTAATGACTATAAATGCCATACTAAAAGTCCATTTTAATTGATGTCGCATAAGTTCAATTTTGTTTACTCTATCTATAAATCATTAGATAATTACTTAAACCATTCTGTATTATATATATTTCGTAATCTTTCTAAGTCATCTTTAAATTTTATATCATTAGTGAAATGTGTAGTCTCAAAAGGGTCCTGTTTTAAGTTTAACAATTGTTCTTCAATCCCATCAGCATCATAGCGCGCATATTTCAAACCATTTTTATCAACAACCATCTTACCTATTTCACTTTCTACACCAAGTGTTTCACGCCATTCTACATCTTCACCTTCAAAAAGTGGTCTTAAGCTTTTAGCACGAACATCAGAAACACCTTCAATATTGGCATAATCGCAAACTGTTGGAAGTAAATCTAGCCCGTTAGAAACTAAATCTGTTGTATTAATTTGACCTGCCGGTATATGCCCTTTCCACATCGCCATAAACGGAATGTTTGCTGATTCTTCATATAAGGTAGACTTATGTTCCATACGATGACTTGCACTCATATCACCATGGTCGCTTGAAAAGATGATTAGTGTATTCTCTTCTTGTCCGATATTCTTTATAGCATCTAAAAGCACTTGTACTTCTTCATCCATAACCTCCGTCAAACGATGGTAGGCATACCTGTGACGTTTCCAATCATTATCAGTAAAATGCTCTCTTGCATTTTTACGAAACGGTCTCGCATTAATTAGGCTCTTAACCGCTTTAGGTTCATCAATTTGAGGTTCGTAATTTTTAGGCAGTGGCGGACAATAGCTTGCATAAAATTCATCTTCACTGACACCTTCAGGAATTTTCATGGCATCATCTAAGGTTGCTAGTTCAACTTTTGCACGTTTTAATAATATAGCATCATTTTTGCTGGTAGCTTTTTCACGTAAAGCCATGTAGCAAATATCATGTGGATTTATTAATGAAACCACCATAAAGTAAGGGTTTTTATGCTTTTCTTTAATAATATCTGCCGCTTTATTTACCAACTCGCCTCTTTCGTCATCACTAAATTTATTAAAACCGAGTGCCTTAGGCGTTAAGGACTCAGGTAAATGTTCTTTGCCTCCAAAATACAGCTCATAATTAGCTTCTTTTAGGTAGGAAGCTATAGTTGTGTTTGTTACTTCTTGAGAAACCTCAGGTATTTTCATAGACGCTCTGTTTTCTCTAATTTCATTCCCTTCATCATCTTTGAAATAACTTGGAAAGCGCCCTGTCATCAAACTAACTCTAGCCGGTGAGCAAACAGGATTAGTAGTATAGGCTCTGGTAAAACGCATACCATTACTAGCAATATAATCGAGTGCAGGTGTTTTTAAATAGGTGTTACCAGCGCAACTCATCATATTCGCACTCATTTGGTCAACATATACATATATGATGTTAGGTTTGGTTTCTTTTAGGTCTACTTTTTTTGCCTGATTCTGGCAACTTGTTATTCCTAAAAAAAGGAATGAAAGCACGGTAAGTAATTTGTGATTTGGATTTGCTATAAATTTCATGACTTATTCTTTACTTTTAAAAAAACTTCTTTTCGTTTTTATGTTATTAGTTGTTAATAAAATTTAGCATGTCTTCTCTGTAATGAAGATAATCATTGGGAGGAGACCCTAAATTATTATTTAGATATGTTTTTATCCATTGGGGATGTTTTAAATCATTAGAATTTCCTTCAAATATATTTTCAAGGAAAATTCCAGTTGTTCCTGTTTGCTTAAGACCATTTATCTTTGAAGTATAGCCTTTAAGTGGTGGTAAACCCATAAAATAGTTGGTTATTAAAGCCACATCAGGTGATTCAGCATACGGGATACTTACCCCCTTTTTAACGCCAGGTCCATAAAAATTCATGTAAATCTGCCATGAGGATAACTGCTCAGAAAGATGATTACTTTTAGTTAATGTGCCCATACCATGGTCTGCAGATATGATAAAATATGCAGTTTCCCATAAATCTTCATCTTTTAAAAACGTCACTAGCTTTCCTAATTCGGCATCAGCATTTAAAATGGCATTGATGTACTCAGAATCGGGATTGGTTTTATCCTGCGGTCCTTTCCAGAAACTTCTAATCTCCTGTAAATGTAATCGCACCAATCTTGCACCATCTTCCTTGATATGCTTAATACCTAAATCCACCGCCTTTTGGTCGGGCATAATCTCAGCATAGTAAATATCAGGTGTTTTAAAAACATCATATAAGGTATGACCACCAACATAAACAGATTTAATGTTTTTTCTTCTGGCTGAAAGAAAAATATCATCCAAATCTTGCGTTTCAAAAACATGAGTGCCTGTATGCATCCCAATATTTGGTGGTGATGCACCGCCCCAAGGCTCACTACCATCGGGTAATTTTACCCGTCCAACCGGACTGTTAGAATAGGCATCTTGTACCACAACTCCATTTTTAGCAAAATATTTTAAGTTTTCTGCTCCTGCTTCAATAGCCGTTTCAACAGCATCTTTCATTAAACCATCGATAATAAACTGTACAACCACGGGTTGTTTGTTTTCTGATTTTTGAGTTTGCTCTACAGCCAATTGTTTACGCTGCTTGGATTGATTACAACTTGTTAGTAAAAATACTCCTAAGATTAAAGTTGATAATATTTTCATTTTCGTAAATTATTTAAATCACTCTTTTTATTTTAAAGGTTTAGAATCAACTAGAAAATCTTTTCCCCATTTTGCTCTTAACTCAGTTGCAAGTTGCTTCACGATGTCTTGGTATTCTGATTTTTCAGCCAAATTATCAAGTTCTAAAGGATCGGTTTTATGATCAAATAACATACGTGCATACGCTACTCCATCATCTTTGGTCCATTCGGTATAAAACAAATCTCCTTTAATTAGAGTAACAGCGTCTTTAAATTTACTAACGGCCCAATCTTTCTCAGGTTGCTGGCCATCTAAAATTGGGACAAAACTTTGACCATCAACTGTATTTGGAGCTGCAATACCAATTAGCTCAGTTAAACTGGGATAAATATCTATATACTCTACAATAGCATTTGTTTTTTGACCTTTAGTCTTCCCTGGAACTTTAATTACCATTGGCGTTCTCAAGGCCGTTTCAAAGGTAACGTGCTTACACCATAATTTATGATCGCCCAAATTCCAACCATGGTCTCCCCATAAAATCACGATAGTATCCTCTTCCAATTCTAAGCGTTTTAATTCGTCTAAAACTAAACCAATTTGCGCATCTACATAACTTACACAGGCGTAATAACCGTGAATCAATTGTTTAGCTAATGCGTCAGGAACGTCCCCTTTCTTGGGAATGTTTCCATAATTGCGCAACTCACCAAAATTGTGAAATGCTTGTTTAGGTGTTGATTCTGGCTGCGTATAACTATCTGGTAATTCAATTTTCGACCTATCATATATATCCCAATACTTTTTAGGCGCATTAAACGGTAAATGCGGTTTCATAAAGCCTAAAGCCAGAAAAAAGGGCTTGTTTTTATTTTTTAGCATTTTTAAATCTGCAATCCCTTTTTGGGCAATTTTACCATCAAAATAAGCAGAATCATCGACATCTGCCATTTCAAAAGCACTGGCACCACCCATAGCTAAATTTGCGCTGCCATTTTCAATTATGTTTTTTTCTAATTGATAATTGCGAATATTACCTTTTGGAAACCATCTGTTATCCCAAGCTAAACTATCGTCATCATTATTATGATAAATTTTCCCATTCGAAATGGTTGTATATCCGTTCTGTTTTAGAAGCTTTGGTAATGAAATAGCATTGGGAGCATCAGTATCTGCCCTTGTACTATAATTTATAAAACGATGCCTAGTTGGACGCATGCCTGTTAGTAAACTAGCCCTTGAAGCACCGCATACAGGAATATTACAATACGCCCGATTAAACACTAAACTCTCATCAGCTAATTTATCAAGGTTTGGAGATTGAATATGATTAGCACCATAAAAATTGAGTTCTGGCCGCAAATCATCAACTGCAATAAACAAAACGTTCATTGGTTTTTGATCTAGTGTTTCTGCAGTTTTATCTTTTTCATTTTTACATGACATAAAAAGAAAAGATAAACCAAATGCGTATGCGAAGAATTTATTCATTTTTAAGCGTTTTTTACCAATGTTCAATTACAATATAATCGCCTTTTTTCAAGGTGTTTTTTATAGAATCAGGAATTTTTCGTCTGGGTGTATCTTGGTCTAGCTTAAATCCTTTTTTTCCTTTTGGAGTTATGATTGGCATATTACCTAGGGATTCATCTAAAATATCTCCTTGAGATTTCATCCAACTGAATAAATCCTTTTTTAATTGTTCTTTAATCCCTTGTAATTCTGCATTTTTAGCCAAATTGTTTTGCTCAAATGGGTCATTCTGTAAATCGTACAATTCCTCATGAGGCTCGTCTTTATGTGTATTTGCACCTCTTTTGATGAAGTAATCTACATTTGGTTTTCCGGTTAAATTTTGCTCAACCACTTCCAATGAATTAAAGTTTCGGATGTATTTATAGCGCTTATCACGAATCATTCTTGAGGGGAAAACCTCAGAGTTTAAAATATTTTGATTCGTTCTTACTCCATAAACGTATTTGTTTACTTCAACATCATTGCCTTGTAATAGTGGTAAAAAACTATTCCCATCCATATCTTCTATAGACTTACCTCCTGCAATATTCATTAATGTTGGGAGAACATCGGTATAATGAATGAGTTGATTTGAAGTAGTCCCTGGCTTAATTACTTTTGGCCAACGCGCCACAAATGGCACTTTTAAACCTATGTCTTTGACCGTAAACTTCCCTGAAACCCCATGATCTGCACTATAAATAAATAGGGTATTGTCATCTAAATACTTATCTACTAGTTTTAAAACACCTTCTATTTGCGTGTTATCTTCCTCAATACTTCGATAATAACCTGTTTTAGATTTTACATATGCATTATCATTTTTTTTGTGTTCGTTAAAAGGATAAAACTTAATATCATCGGCATTTGGGTTATCAACATCAAAATATTTACCATGAGGGTATTTCGATGTGATAAACATACAAAATGGCTTTTTAGACGTTTTGAAGTAAGCCCCTATACTATCTAAAGGAATATAATCTCTAGGTACATCTTTTTTAGGAACCGGCTCCCACTCTCTATCCCATTGATATACACTTTCAGGTTTTACGTGACTTTTACCTGCCAAAACCACTTCATATCCCAAATTTTTCATTTGTGCAGTTATACTTTTTATATTAGGTCTTGTAGCGGTATGATTCGCAAAACAACCGTTTTTGAGTGGATATTTACCCGTAAAAAGTTGCGATCTACTTGGAGCACAAATGGCTTGAGCTGTAAAAGCATTAGTAAATAACATCCCTTCTTTTGCCAAACGGTCTACTGCCGCTGTATTTACTTTTTCATTGCCATAGCAACCATAATCGTATACATCTTGGTCGTCTGCTAAGTAGAAAATTAGATTGGGTTGCTTTTCAAGTGTGTTTTCATTCCTAACATAAATATTATCACTACTTCTTTTATTAACGCAGCCCGCACAAAAAACTAAGATTGTAATTAGTAGTAAGTAATGCTTAAATATATTGCTCATTTTTAGATTGGTTGATTTTTAATTTATTTGATTTTCTCCACTTTTCAAAACTATCTGTTTTCCATTTTGAATGTAGGTTCCCGTAAGTCCCTCCGGAAGAAAAACACTTCCTATTATGCGTTTGTCCTTTGTTTTCTTTAGGTTTACTTTAATCTCACCAAATCTATGAGGCATGGCCCCTTTAACCCATTCTAAATCTCCCAAATGTGGTTCTATTCTAACAGAATTAAACCCTGGAGCAGCAGGTTCTATGCCACATACCAGAGCTAAATAATAATACAAAGGTGATGCACTCCAAGCATGACAATCGGAACGTGTTGGGTCCGCTTTCTCGGGAAATGTAGTCAGGCCTTTATCAATTAAGTCACTTAAAGTATCTAAGGTTGATATATACATATCGCCTAAACCTACCTTTTTCAAGGCTGCTATCTTGTAAAAATCAAAGTAAAATGAAGTTTGCGCCATATCCTTATTATTAAAAACACGTTGCATTAAATCCTTTTCTTGAGTTCCATTAAAAGCGTTACTTAATATCGCTAAGACATTAGCATGTTGACTAAAAGCACTTTTTTCTGGCGTATCGGCTAATAATTGCTTATCCTCATCCCAACAATGTTCTAGTATCGATTTTTGAGTAGCTTCTGCTTTTTGAGCCCATTTTTTTTTGAGTCCAAACATGCCGTAAGCATCAAATATTTCCATAGCCTTATGAATGGTATAAACATATTGCATCCCAATAACGGCAGAGTATTCTTTCTCTTTGGTTGATGGCGGGTATCCCGTTTTCCACTCATCAACCCAATCTACAAAAAGCCAACTTTCTAATTTACCAAGCATGCCATTATCCGCTACACGTGCATCGTACCAATTAAGGATATCAAGTATAGCAGGAACCATCTTCTCAATAAATTGATCATCTTCACAATGCATCATATAATCGTTTACCATAGTAATCCAAACTAGTGAAAAAGGTGCTATAATTTGCTGTGTACTACTTGGGTACCGCGACTGAGTTAGTCCGAACGGCAATCGAGAATCATAATAATCTTGAATGGCATCTTTCCATAATCTCATGTCAGCAGAAGCATAGGCTGTGTTGAGTCCTTGTATACGCGTATCACCCGTGTATTGTAGTTGCTCGTAGTAAGGGCAATCAAAAAAGATTTCCCCAGCACATAAACGTTGGGTTCTCCAAGCCACATCAAAAATATCGCTCAAACGAGAGTCTTCACTTTCAAAAGTGGACTTTAGCTCGAAAGGATACCCCGTAAACTCACTATTAAACCCTCCAAGTACTAAAGGCTCTTTACCTGTTGTAATTTCTAATTCAACATAACGGAAACTGCGCCACCAAAGTGGTTCAAAAAGTCTATCATCTCCGCCATCTACTTCAATGATATCATAATTCCCCCACATGACTTTACCTTCAACTTCGTTTCGATTGCCTTTATCAAAAGTAGGCTTGCCATCTTTTGGGATAAAAAGGCTCTCAGCATAGGTCATTTTAATACGACTATTAGCGCCTTTGCTATATTCTAGTTGCGGATAAGCATTGGTTAAATGGCCTTGATCCAATAAAATAACGGCGGTACTATTCGCAGGGATTCTAACAGGTTTACTGCCTGTTATCAAATCCTTTGCATTTTTTACACCTTCCATTCTTCGTACTGAAGCGAAGTGCTGTATTTTAGTTTCCAGCATTGGAATGGAACGCGGACACAACAGGCGTTTATCTGTTTTTCCTGTAATATTATAGTAATTCATGGGCATCCCATTATTACCTTCTTTTACCTTTTTCCACGCTATTTCATTATCTGATGTTTTCCAATGCCATGGATGTAAATCTCCTATAAACTTTTCTCCAGGTCCGCTAGCATAAAAGCGTCTAAGGTGGTTTATTTTATAAAAAGAGTAAGCCTCATCTAGAGCTATATCCCAAGTTTTATTGGTATTTATTTTCTGTTCTTGTTCTGTGTTTCCTTGAATGATTAAACCTGTTTCAAGCGACATTTGAGCGACAGGTTTAAACGCTGCCATATTCCATACTTTTGCCGCTATATGGTTCTTACCATCTTTTAAGTAAGGAGCAATATTTATTGTCTCAAATTGCCAACGATTCAAATCACTTCGAGCTGGACCACGAGTTACTACTTTTCCATTAATGTACAATACATATCGGTTATCTGCCGAAATATTTATTACATAATCTTTAGGTAGTGTTTCAAAAGACAAAACTTTCTTAAACAAATAAACACCTGTTTCATTACCTGCTATATCAGGATGGGTTATCCACTTAGCCGACCACAGTTCTTTCAGTAATTTAGAATTAACATCAGCTACGTTTTGTGCACTTAGTAGAAGTCCACAAAGTACGGTCATAAAAGTTATAATCGTTTTTTTCATTAGTTTAGGTTTATTTTAAAAGTCACAACTGAAACTCTTTGAGTAATTTTTAAATCTTAATTATTTATTTCAAAAAGTCTTTACCCCATTTATCTCTTAATTCTATTGAAAGTTTTTTAACCTTATCTTGATATTCTGGTTTTTCTGCTAGATTATCTAATTCTAATGGATCTGCTTTATGATCGAATAGCATACGCGCATAGGCAACCCCTTTATCATCCGTCCATTCGGTGTAAAACAAATCGCCTTTTATAAGAGTAACTGCATCTTTGAATTTAGAGACTGCCCAATTTTTCTGTGGTTTTTCTCCATTTAAAATAGGCACAAAACTTTTACCGTCAACTGTGTTGGGAATATCTAATCCCGCAAGTTCTGCTAAACTTGGGTAAATATCGATATACTCGGTAATGGCTTCTGTTTTTTGTCCGTTTGTTTTTCCTGGCACTTTGATTATCAATGGTGTTTTAAGCGCAGTTTCAAAGGTCACGTGCTTGCACCATAATTTATGATCGCCTAAATTCCAACCATGGTCTCCCCATAAGATGACGATGGTATCATCTTCTAAATCTAATCGTTTCAATTCATCTAGAACAAGACCTATTTGTGCATCTATGTAACTTACACAGGCATAATATCCATGAATCAATTCTTTAGCCAATGCTTCTGGTAAGTCCCCACGTTTTGGTATGTTTTCATATTGACGCAATTCT
Organism: Algibacter agarivorans; assembly: GCF_039543245.1. Classification (NCBI taxonomy): domain Bacteria; kingdom Pseudomonadati; phylum Bacteroidota; class Flavobacteriia; order Flavobacteriales; family Flavobacteriaceae; genus Algibacter; species Algibacter agarivorans. The sequence goes on along the minus strand of NZ_BAABJJ010000029.1, from coordinate 12,505 downwards.
CCAAAATTATGAAATGCTTGTTTTGGAGTTGTTTTTGGTTGCACATAACTCTCGGGAAGTTCTATTTTATCTCTATTATATAAATCCCAATATTTTTTTGGTGCTGTAAAAGGCAAATGTGGTTTTGATAAACCCATAGTTAGAAAAAATGGTTGATTTGAAGCTTTTAATTTTCTTAAATCATTTATCACTTTCAATGCTGTTTTTCCATCCCTATACACTGAATCATGAACTTCGGCAGCTTCAAAAGGCAAACCTCTGCGGGTGTTTTTTCTAATGTCTTGACTTTCAGCTAATGCATAATCCCATAAACTATTTGGATGCCAAATCGCATCCCAAGCCTTAGCATCATCATTCTTATAATGATATATTTTCCCATTTGATATTGTAGTATACCCATCATTTTTTAATAACATAGCCAACGAGATAGCCTCTGGGTAATCTTCATCTTTTTTAATATGCGCATTGATAAATCGTTTTCTTGTAGGTCTAGCGCCTGTCATTAAACTGGCTCTAGAAGCACCACACACTGGAATATTACAATAAGCACGACTAAACACTAAACTCTCACCTGCAAACTTATCAAGGTTTGGCGATTTAATATGATTAGCCCCATAAAAATTAAGTTCCGGGCGTAAATCGTCAACGGCAATGAATAGGATATTTGGTTTCTCTTTTTTAGAAGCCATAGGTTCTGCTTTTGGCTTTGTGCCGCAAGCAAAACAAACAACAGTACAACTTAAAACTATAATTGATTTGAATTTATAATACTTCATTTTATACTGTTATTATTAGTTCTTAATATTATCTATCTGCTCCAATCACATCTATAAGTTTTTCTACAACTCATTTACACGTTTTTTTTGCTCCACAAAATAGGGCTGAAACGTATAGTTGGATTCTGAATCCCATTTCACATTCGTTTTTGGCAATAAGGTTTTTAACGATTCAATTTTATTGTTGAATTTAGGATTATTTGCTTCATTAATCCATTCATTAGGATCTGTACTGTGATCATAAAACTCTTCCGTACCATCTTCATATTGTATATATCTGAAACCATTTACTTTTATAGCATGATTATTCATACCAAAGGTTGTTATGGCTCTAGCAGTTTCTAATCCTTCGTCATTTTGCATCATAGCAACTAAACTGTTCCCTTCATTCCTTTCATAGCCTGGTAATCCGCTTAATTCCAAAAGGGTTGGATAAATAGATAACATCTCAACCGGTGCTTCTATTTTCTTTCCTTTTGGCAAATTAGGTCCTACAAACATTAACGGTGCCTTGGTTGCCGTTTCCCAAAGGGCGTGTTTTGCAAAGGTTCCTTTTTCGCCCAAGCGGTAGCCATGGTCTGACCATAAAACCACTACGGTATTATCTCCATATTTACTTTGTTCTAAAGCATCTAAAACGCGACCCAATTCATAATCCACATAACTCATGCAGGCTAAATAGGCTTGTACTATCTTTTTCCATTCGCCACTTTCTTTAGCCCATTCTGTTGATGGCATCATAGGCAAATCATTTATTTGCAACCCTACTGGCGGAATATCATTTAAATCATCAGCTAAATATGGTGGTGTTTCTATGCTTTCTAAAGGGTGCATATCAAACCATTTTTGTGGCACATACAATGGTACGTGAACACGCAAAAACCCAAGTCCCATAAAGAATGGCTTATTATAATCCCTATTTAATCGCTCCACTACCCAATCGACAGATTGGTGGTCTGGCATTAAGGTATCATTTTCTGGAAAAGCTCCCCAATCGGTGCTCGTTCTTCCATGAGTTCCTTTAATGCCTTTTCCAAAACCATCCCAAACAAAACGCTTTTCTGGGTAAGGTCCAAAACCTTTTACACGTCCACCAGATTCTTTAAATACGCTGTCTGGGGCATGGATATGAAACAGTTTTCCAATACCCATGGTATGATAGCCATTTTCTTCAAAATATTCTGGCAAAAATGTAATATCTTTAGTTGCGGGATTTCCAGCTCTCCGTATTTTATTATCTGGAGTCATACCATAGATTCCTGTCGTTGAAGGTCTAAGTCCTGACATCACTGATGCCCTAGACGGGCCACACAAAGGCGCTTGTACATGTGCGTTTGAAAAGGTAACTCCCATAGCTGCCAACCTATCAAAATTAGGCGTCTTCGCATTTGAAAATCCATCAATAGGCGTTATCCAATTGTTTAAATCATCAACCGCTATAAATAAAACATTTGGCTTAGATGTTTCATCCTTTACAACATTTTTTTTTTCATTATTACATGAATAGATGAATGTCAATACCAACAATAATACCAAGTGTGTTTTATTCATAATACATTCTTTTTATTCTGCTCTAAAACCAGCGATTTTTTCTTGTAAATCTTTAACTATTTCTAGGTTAGCATCTGCGATGTTATTTTTCTCAAATGGGTCTTCTTCAATATTGAATAGTTGTACCACTTCATCCTTCTTTCTTTCAGGATCAGGGATAATGATTTTGTAAGGAGGAAAAATAGCCATATTGTAAAACATGCTATTTTCTATGGTATCAAAATCGTGTGCATATACTTCTCCAAAGATACCTTTACGCTCACTTAACGCTTTTTTGTCTAAAACGCTCACACCTGAGAGATTTTCAGGTTTTTCAATACCTAAAATATCTAATACTGTTGGCACCATATCAATACTACTTGAAATGGTATTGTTATCCATTTTGGGTGTGATTTTACCTTTCCATTTGTACATAATTGGTGTTCTAATCCCTAAATCATAAGGTGCTCTTTTTGATGTTTTCACGTATGTACTTTTATTGGGTTCTTGTACCCAGCCATTATCACACACATACACAAATAAGGTGTTTTCCATTTGTCCTTTAGCTTCAATCATATCAAATAACTCTCCACAAGTTTCATCGAACCATTCACACATGGCCCAATATTTAGCAACATATTCAGTCGGCGCTTTGGGTAAATATTTATCCAATAGTCGTTGTGGTGGTGTGTGAGGTTGATGTGGTAAAAACGGTGCATACCATAAAAAGAAAGGTTTCTTTTCTTTTAACGCTAAATCTACATAGCTGTTAATGGTATCTAATCCATTTCTTCCAATTTCTAGTCCAAAATCACCATGACGTCCACCACGTTCTGGGTCACCGTGCGTCATCCCATAATCAAAACCACCACCATTGTGGTTACCATGCCACCATTTCCCTGTTTGAAAAGACAAGTACCCTTTTTCTTTTAGCATATCTGGAAGTGTAGTTTGCTTTTCAAAAGCAGAAATAACTGGCTTATAAGCTTCCGCTCTATTTTTTTGGCTTGCTTTACGATCTCCTTCTATACGTTCATAAACCTTATCGTTTCCTAAAATGCCATGATCTTTTGGATATAAACCCGTAATAATTGTTGCCAATGATGGCGAACATAAAGGTGTTGGCACATAACCTCTTGTAAAGGTCAAACTCTCTGAAGCAAATTGATCTAAACGAGGAGTTTCAATATGCTCATGATTCATAAAACTATAATCTGTCCAAGACTGGTCGTCGGATAAGATGAATACGATATTGGGTGATTTTTCGGTTTGAGTGTATCCTGTTTTCGACTTACTTTTTTCTTTGTTTCCACAAGAAATAACAAAACCAATGAGAAGCAAAAGGATGCTAATTTTTTTTACTGTTTTCATTTTATTCAAAATTTATTTAATTTTTAAGTTTACTTTTTTATAAATTTATTTTAATTCTTTTACTACAGATACATTAATTTTAACTGGCCCTAATAAACCCGAAGCTAATAACTCATCATTTTTACTCCAATGTTTCCAAGATGGAAAAGTTGTTCTTTTTGAAGGACGCTTTGTATTATTTAGTAACCAATCTGGTAAGCTTTTCATTTTTTCTCCATTACGTTCAAAATCTAACGAAAAGTTCTCATCTCCAATTAACCTATTTGGCCATAAGTTGGTTACTCTAACTTCGATGGTGTTTTTTCCTGAAGTTACAAAACCATCAATATTTATTCTAAACGGTGCTTTCCATAAAATTCCTGCATTTTTTCCATTTATAATAACCTCAGCAATTACAGCCACACTTCCTAAATCTAGCTCTAATGTATTTTCTGATTTTAGCATTTTTTTAGAAAGTTGAAACTCTTTTTTATACGTTGCTGTACCTGAAAAATGACGAATAGTTTCGTTTGAAGATTCAGACCAAGACGTTAAGCTATCAAAGGTTGAATTTACTACAACTTCAATATTTGATTTGAAGGATACATCCCAAGCACCTGTTAATTCAATAGGTTTTGGCACTGATTTTACTGTTAACAATTGTTTTTCCCCAGAAGCACTTGTAACATTCATTTTTCCAGCATAAGGCGTTATCCAATTTACTTCATCATTCTTAACAACAAGTGCTGGTTTCGAAACATCTTTTGAAAGATTTAATACTTGTCCTTCAGGTATAAATACGATACGTTCCTCACCGTCAGTTCTAAATGTAATACGCAATCCAACATGTTCACCTTCGGCAACTTTACTGTCAATTAATATATTATTTACAGGGATTTTTAGTTTTCCTTGAGATACTAAATCAGTTATTTTGTTTGTGATATTGAATGTTTTATAATTTCCTGGAACACCTTTGGTTTCGGGTTTAAACTTACCAAAAACAGCTTTTAAAACTTTAAGTTCTTCATTCTCTGAATTAATAGCTATATATTCTCTTTCCTCTGCGTGAATTTGATGAATTGTTTCTCCTATTTGATATTCCATTCTAAATTCTTTTTTATAACCCATAGCTGGATCGCAATCACAAAAACCCCTAGAAATTTGAAAATCTAATTGACCATCTTTAACCGCACTAGCTACTTTATCTGTAATATCGATTAAGCCATCTTGTAAAAATGTACCATAATCGGCTTTAATAATTTCCAAGTTTGAAAGCGGCTCTAAAACCGGGTTTCCTAGTGCCATTGAAGCTTCAACAAGGTGGTTTTTATTGGCTATTGGTTTTCTAAAAATCACAAATACCGATGCTTCCATACCTAATTGAATTGGCATACTGATAGTTCCATCTGAATTATCTTTCCAAACAGCAAGCGCTTTTATTTTTCCTGTTTCAGCATTCCATAGTTCAGGTTGTTTTCCAGTTACCCTAAATGTGGCTGAAATTTCTCTACTTTCTTTTTTAGCGTTGGCAATAAAATAAATAGCTGCATCTGATGTTTTTCTGTGAATAAAACTAATATCTGAAGCATCATTGCTTTCAATCTTAAAATCAGCAGGAATATTACCTTCTTCTAAAAACGAGCTAATAGAACTATCTTTTACCAAACCTTTACGCCATAATTCTTCAGCAAGAACTTCAATATCGTTATCACAATTGGGATAATTTTCAAGACTTGGTGATTTATTAGGACGCTTACCAATAACGGTTGCTCCAGCTTTTGTAAACTCCTCTATTTTAGAAAGTGTTTCAGGCTTCATCCAACTAGATTGTGGCAACACCAACACACGATATGCATTTCCTACTGAAGAATAAATAGTTCCATCCTTCACTGTAAGTTCACCTAATTTATTAGCGCCAATTAAATCATAATCAAAACCCATTGCTTTAATTTCGGGCATTAAAAAAGCCGTGTTAGGTGAAGATTCTCCTGTAAACACCAAAACATCCGCTACATTTTTACCTTGTTGCAGTAAAAACTGAGACTTGGCTATATAATCCATAAAGCCTTTTCCTTGAGCCCACCAAGTATTTAACCGATTAAAATCGGTTCCGTGATAACTTAAAGCCAAGCCGGGAGCAACGTCCCAAGGTTGATGCACATAGGTGTGAAAAATAAAACGTGTTATCCCTTGCGCCCAAGCCTGATCTCCAATAGATTTTAATTGTGCCGGATGGTCATTCCAACCTCCAATACCTGTAAAAGATTCTGCGCCTACAATTGCACTTCCGTTTAAATGTGCTATGGAAGATACAAATTTAGGAGAATCAAAAAACGGATGACCACCGCTCCAAAACTCGCACATTACAATGTCTCCTGTAGCACCAACTTGCATATTATCAAAAGGCCCCCAATAGGGTTCTACAGAGAATTTCAAACCATTTTTATGACACAATTCTCTAAAATGTCCATAATAATTATTCGCTATTAAATCGCCAATAGTTCTACGGAAATCCCACAGAAAACGTTCTGTAACTTCGCCACTTTCCACGTAATAACCTGCCAAAGTTGGTAGATATTCGTGTAAATTATAGCCTCTTAATTTTTCAAATTCAACATCAAAACCAGCAGTCCAATTGGTTGTTCCAACCTCGTAACTATCTATCAGGCAATTATTAACTGTCGTACCAATTAAATCGCCCAACCTATCAATAATTGGCTGAATACCACCTTCCCAATAAACATCAACTGCTTTTTGGCTCATTTTATCTACTTCCAACCCATGACCTCCATCTGGTGCTGGATGGTTCTTTTTCCCTTTTGCTGTATGTCCTATTCGTAAAATAACCCATTCGCCTTTTGGGGTTTTCCATTCTAAAAAACCATCGTTACTAACTTTTGAAGTTAAATCTATAATTTCATTTTTATTGATTATAGCTGAAGTTGAAATTAGTTTCGTATCTGGCAATAAATGATTTCGAATACGATCAGAGAGATTTTTATAATCTAAATTGTCTATTTTAATTGCTTCTTTTGGTTTTGGAAATGCTAAAATGGCAATATCTTTATAAAAACCTAATTTGGTTTCAGGCTGCGGTAAAATGCCCTTAAATAACCGACCTTCTTCAAGAATAACTTCACTATACACCACCGTTTGCATTGCATATTCTGGAGAAACCCAAGGCCCACCACTAGATGACCAACCGGCACTGTTGTGAAAGGTTAATTCTAAGCCCAAACGCTGTGCTTCGTTTGCTGAATAATGAAAAAGGTCTAACCATTCATCGGACATATATTTTACTGGACCTTCCGGAAAACCCAAGTGTACATTAAACAATTGCGCTTCTTGAATGCCCACTTGTTTCATAGCTTCTAAATCGGCAGTAATCCCTTTTTTAGAAACATTTCCACTGATCCAATGCCACCATGTTCTGGCTTTAGCTTGGTTTGGTGGCTTTAAAAATCCTTGTTCAAGATTATTTACTGTTAAATCTTTTTTGCTTTGTGCATTGACGTTTAAAGTTATTAGGCAAAACAGTAAAATTATTTTTTCTTTCATAGAAAACGTAACATAATAATTATAACAATTCATCAACTAGTATTTATTCACACTAAAAATCATAAACAAAACATTTAAAACAATTAGAATTCCCATTATCAATATTAATTTTATCATTCATGCTTTCTTGTAAATAGGCTTAATCAATAAAAAGTTCATCAATGAATGGTCCACTTTCTCCAGTTGTCTCTATCCTAATATTATTAGCTCCTGCTTTAAGTCTTAATATGGCAGGAACAAATCTCCATTCTTTTTCCCATCCCCCTGTTGATGGAAATTCTAAATTTCTTATATACTCATCGTTTAGATATAATTTCATAGTATGCAATTTCCCTTCATTGTTATGCATATACCTAAAACGCATACTGTAATCACCCTCTTCCCCATCATTTTCTTGATAAAATGTTATAGCACCTTCTTTACCATCAAATCTTACGAATCCGCTACCTTTATAACGATGTGCATCTTCACTTACTTTGGCGCCACCTTCTAGAATACCTTCTTCGGCAGAAATGTTTACGCCCCTGCCTATCCACATATCTTTAGAGTGTTCATCTCCCCAAAATAAGCCTTCGTTTTTACCAAAGGTTTCTTCCATGTTTAATACAACTTTTCCATTTTGTTTTACTAAGGCTTTCACTGTTGTTCCATCAACAACTTCAAAAGCACCTTCATAAATAATACCCTTTGTTTCAGGGTTTTCGCCATTGATTGTGTAAACGATTTCTATATCATCAACAGTTGAATCACCCAAAACGTTAACTTGTTTGGCATCAATGGTAATTTTATTTGAAGTATATAATGCTTTATCTCCTAAAATTGATGCCATTATTAACGAAGCGTTTTCTGCATTGGGTAATGCTCTTAAAAACAGTCTCGTTTTACCAAAAAATAAGACTCTAAAATCTGATTTTGTTCTACTCGTAGGGTCTATAGGATTTCCGTTTTCCATAGAAATCTTCTTTACATCACCTTGAATATTATAGTAGACTTTATTTTCTCCGTATGGATATAAATTATTATTATCATCTAATCCTTCTGAAGTGATAATATAACTTGCAGTAAAACTATCTTCAGCATCTAATTTTTGAATACTTGTTTTTAATTTTGAAGGTTGCTTACTTGTGCTAAAAGAGGTTCGTTTTACTTCTTTTCCAGCAATATAAGCTACAGCTTCTAGCTTACCTTCTTGATAAGGTACCATCCATTCGCATTGCATTTCGTTCCAAATGGTTCCTGGTTTGTCTTTTCCAAGTGATTTTCCGTTTAAAAACAACTCTACTTCATCGGCATTTGAATATACCCAAACTGGAATAACAGTACCTTTTTCCATTCTAGGGTGTGTCCAACTTGGTAGCATGTGCAACATGGTTTCTTTGGTCCATTGGCTTTGGTAGAAATAGAATAAATCTTTTTTAAATCCAGCTACATCCAATGCTCCACCCATAAATAAATTAAAAGGTAAACCGCCGTGAACCAAACCAGCTTCACCGTAATAATCAAAACCTGTCCAACGGAAATGACCACTATGCCATGGATGATCACGCATCACTTCCCAATATTTTCTAGCCGACACTCTTACCGTGGCATTATCATAAGACGAATTGAAACTTTGTTTTCTGTTTCTCCAGTTTTTAGGATTAATGCCTTCATAGAAAAAGATTTCTTTTTCGGTTAGATTTGGCAATTCATAAGTACCAGGTAATTCATTATCGCGCCACCATGTTTGCGTTCTATAATACCCTCTTGTTTGCCAAGTGTGTGGTGCTTCGGTAGAAATAAAAGGTTTATCAAAGGTTCTACTTTCTATAAATGATTTGGTTTCAGAACCACCATTAACACCAGTAATATCCATATCTTCTGGATTTCCAGCTCCTGAAGTAAATAATCGGGTTGGATCTAAATTCTTTCCAAATTTCACCAATTCTGGGGCTACATCACTATGGGTTTCATTACCTAAACTCCAAACAAAAATACTTGGATGGTTTCTATCTCTTGTAATCCACTCTTTTACATCACGCTGCCACCACTCGTCAAAAGCTTGCTTGCCATAATCTTGAGGTGCTTTTTTGTGCCAACCATCAAAAATCTCATCCATGACCAACAAACCAATTTCATCACAGATATCATAAAACATAGGCGGTGTTGGGTTGTGCGATGGACGAATAGCATTAATACCCATATCTTTTAGGGATTGTAATTTCCAACGTAATAAAGGTTTTGTCCAAGCGCCTCCTACAGGTCCACCTTCCCAATGCTCGCAAACGCCCTTTAATTTTACATTTTCGCCATTCAACCAAAATCCTGTTTCGGCTTTCCATTCTACAGTTTTAAACCCAAACCTAGTTTCTACTTCATCAATTACTTTTTTTCCGTTTAAGATTTGGGTAACCGCTTTATATAAAGTAGGTGTTTCTGGACTCCATAATCTTGGGTTTTCTATTTCGAATTGATAGCTTGGATTTGATGATTTTAATTTTTTACATGTATTGGTCAATTCTTTTCCTTCTGGAGAAAACAATTTCACTTCATATTTTAGCTTCTTTAAATCGCCATTAATTTCTGCATCAATTACTACTGATGCCTTATTTTTTTCAATAGAAGGTGTTTTAATAAAAATACTGTTGGGCTTAAAATGTGTTGGATTGACCTCTACTAATTTTACTGGTGCATAAATACCGCAAGGGTGATACCACCTTGCAGAAGGCTCTAAAGCATTATCTACTCTTACTGCAATGGTATTTTTTCCTTCTTTTAAGTATTTAGAGATATCATAACGAAAACTAATATAGCCATAAGGTCTTTTTGCTATGTAGTTCCCGTTAATCCAAACTTCACTATTCATATATACACCATCAAAATTGATATAAGTGATTTTAGATAGGCTTTCTTTTTTAATGTTGAAGTATTTTCTGTACCAACCAATACCACCATCATGATAACCGCCACCTTGACCTTGATCTCCACCTTTTCTCACGCCTTTTTCGAACGACCAATCATGAGGAACGTTCAAGGTTTTCCAAGAAACATCATCAATGTTTTCTTTTGAGTATTTAACATTATCTTCTAGAATAAAATGCCAATTATTATTGAAGTTAGTTTCTATGCGTTGAGCATAGCTAAAACATGAACCGAAGCTTAAAAACAGTAGAAAAACTATATATTTCATTTTCATTTTGATATTTAAACAAAAATAGATTCAAATACTATATATATAATCCTGTAGTGTCATGTTTTATTGTTTATTACGACATATATCCACCGAGATAGTACAGCATAGCTGTTTCAGGTTAAAACGTTATTTTTGAAATAAAATAAAACTATGTTATGAATTACTTAAAAAAGAACACATTCTTTTTCTTTATCTTACTGATATCAGTCAGCACCATTTTATATACTTGCTCAAAAGAAGACGAAGTAGAAAAAGAACTAGAAGAAGAGGTTATTGAAAACCCAGACCCAGAGCCAGACCCAGATCCAGATTTAGATATACTACCGCAACCCAATGTTGACCCTGACAAAGTTGTAACCATTAATACTGGAAGTGCTGTTGGAGAGTTTTACAATTTTTGGTCTACACGACCTATGATAAATCAATCCCGCTTTAACGCTCCTGGTTTTAGAACGTCTTTAAACACAATTAAAGATTATGTAAAAAGCTACAATTTGGTGAGAACCATGGGCGGGAGAACCGATAATTTAAATGACTTCTATAAAGGTGTAGATGCCTCTGGTAATATTATTACAGATTTTAGCGAACTCATATCTACTATGAGAAACTTTAGGAGCACAGGGTTTAAACCTAGAATTGTGTTGAGTAAGGTACCTTGGGAAATGGTTGCTGTGAAAATAGTTAATACATACGGAAATACAAGTCCACCAGACGACTATAACCTTTGGAGACAATATGTGAATGCTTTTTTAACCACGTTAGTTAACGAATTTGGAATGAGCGAAGTGAAAACTTGGCGTTTTAGAGTAAGTACAGAACCAAATTACACACCCAACCACTGGAATGGTACAATGCAAGAGTATTTTAAACATTATGACATTACCGTTGATGAGGTTTTAAAAGTAATACCTGATGCCATTATTGGCCCTGGAAATATGCTTACCGAAGGTGCAGCAACTTACACAACTCAACTTATAGACCATTGTGCAACAGGAACCAATTATGCTACGGGTGCTACAGGTACTAAAATGGATTTTTTCAGTATTTCATATTATGAAAAAATTGACAAGAACACAGTGGCTTTACCACAACTTATTGAACCTTATAGAAATAAATTGAATAGTTATTCGCAATTTAGCAACATACCTCTTGATATACAAGAATTTGGAATGCTACGCGATGAAAATGGCGTAAGAGGAGTTAGTTTAACTGACGCAACAGAATTAGGAGCCAGTTGGTACGCAAGAGTAGCTGATTTGGCCTTCGAATATAGAATAACAGAGATATACGATTGGGGGCAAGAAATTGAATCTGTTAATTCTAGTAATTTACCTCAAGGAAGAAGAAACGTAACCAAAATGTTTCAAAAGATTGAGGGTGGTAATAGATTAGTAGCTATAGATAACCTTTCCTCTACTGTACATGCCGGGGTTATTCCTGTTACTAAAAATGGGAATATTTACCTGCTCGTTTACAATCATAACACATCCAGAAACAGTACTTCTAAACGCACCTTTTTCCCTCAACTGGAAGGTGGTGAAATAACTTCAAATACTAGATGGAAAATAAATGAATGGACTGTAGATAAAGAAAATAGTATTGTAATGCATGAATTATATAAAGATATAAGAGCAGCTGGAGTATCAGAAAAAACTAATGGACGTATTTATGGCAACAGACCATCTGACCGCTTTGAAGATGGCTGGAAAAATGTATTAACTTCTAATTTATCTAAATATGAAGACCTAGCTAAGTTATCTAAAACCATTACAGATAAATTTGTTGAAAAGAAGGATGGTAAACTTACCCTAGAAGTTAAACTAGAGCCTCATAGTGTAAAACTTATCGAGTTAATACCGGAATAATTAGCTGATATTAGTTTAAATTTTAAAACCCCTTTTACAAATTGTAAAATGGGGTTTTATTAGTTTTATAAGTTTTTCTTTCAAAAAAAACTCTAATTAATTTTGGGCAAATCATTTCTAAACAAAGTTTTTCATGAAGAAGTATCTATATTTTCTTTAGAAAAAGTAGCATTATCTTCTAAAGTAAAAAACCACCGTTAAAAACGGTGGCTTTGGTTTTCAGATTAGACCCAAAGGGTCATAACACTCATTTT
>NZ_BAABJJ010000028.1:0-92239 GCF_039543245.1 Algibacter agarivorans | reverse complement strand
TGACTTCTATATAAAAAGACGCTGTGTCGTAACAAGAGGCATTGACCAAACTTTCCGCTCTTATAAACAATTCTTGAGGGTTGGTCTGGTTCTCAAAGCTCTCGGCAATGGCATTTAACCCCGAGTCCGCATCGCTTTGGCTTAGGTGATAGGTGACCTTGCCTGTTTGCGTGTTCAATGTTTGGGCCTGTAAATTGAAAATGGCCTTGCCGTCATTGGAAACATCATCGCATAAAGTTAAGTCATCTACATGTCCTACCACTGGTAATGAATTGACTTTTATATAAAAAGAAGTTGTATCATAACAAGAGGCATTAACTACACTTTCTGCTCTTACAAATAATTGTTGTGGGTTCGTTTGATTTTCAAAATTTTCAGGCAAAGGGTTTATTCCCGCATCGGCTTCGCTTTGCGTTAAATAATAGGTAACGTTGCCTGTTTGCGTATTTAATATTTTTAATGTTTGATTTTTTAAATTAAAAAATGATTTACTATCATTTGAAGCATCATCACATAAATACATGTTATCAGGTTGATGTGCCATTAACGTTTCATTAATGATTATTTTGAAATGTGTCGTATCAAAACAACCTGTATTTGTATTTTCTATTCGGGCATATATATCTTGATTATTACTATTTGTTTCAAAATTATTTGATAAAGCTAAGACTCCTGATATAGCCTGTGCTTGAGTTAAATGGTATGTGATTTGACAGTTGAAGTGTGGTATTACAGGGTAATTTGAAGCAACCTGAGCATTAAACTGACGTAAATCTATAATTTCCTTTCCATCATTAGATTTATCATCACAAATTATTAAATCCTCTACTAAACCTGCTAGTTTCGTTTCAACTTTTAATAAAAAACTAGAAATATCGTAACAATCTGAATTAAGACGATTCTGTATTCTAGCATAAATTACCTGATTATTTATATCGCTTGTATAGGTTATTGGTAATGCCCCAATATTATCTGTTGCGTCTTCATGGCTTTCAAAATAAGAAACTTCAAAATCCGAACCTAATTGCCCTCCCAATATTTCAGGAGTTTTAGTATTTAAATCAAAAGACTCAAAACCATCATTTATAACATTGCCACATACTAAATAATCCGTAGCTTTATTAGCTATTGGAGATTCATAAACAACTATATCCTTAGTTATACTAATAATACTGTACCCTGTATTTATCTTTGCTTCTACAGTATACGCTCCTGATGTTTTATATGTATGATTTGGGTTTTTTAAACTAGATGATTCTCTGTCGCCAAAATCCCATAATACGCTATTAACTGACTCATCAGTTTTTAAACTAAATTGACTACTGTTATTTGAACATAAATTATTTGCTTCAATTTTAGCTACAAAAAGTGATTGTATAAATGTTGGCAAACCGTAAACGTTTCGTCTTCCTTGTAAATCTACAACTCTAGATATGTAACTACTAGAAAGCCCTATAGCATTGGGAGTTTCTATAGCATCTAAATATGATGTAAAAGTACGACATAAGTATATTTTGCCATCTAAAGCTAATTGCAAAGCCGATATTAAATTTCGCCCTTGATACAGAAGAACTTTAGAATTAATAATATCTGTTTTGGTATAAATACTCAAATTAAATTGATGCAATTTACTTAAGTAACTCCTTAAATCTATTTCTGAAACATAAAGCAACTCACTATTGGGGGAAAACTCTATACCATAAGCTCCATTTTCAAAATCGGCACCAAAAACAGAGTCTATAACAATAGGGTTCGAAATAACTCCTGTATTACTATCAAAATCAAAAACTTCAACTAAACTATCAGTACTCCATCTTGCTAAAGCTATTTTTTTTCCATTAGGAGAAAATTTCATATAGCCAATACCGCTATACGGATGACCTCCATGAAAACTAACACCTGGCGAAATTACCGGTGACATTTCTACCCCATTTTCAGTTATTTTGAAAACAGTAAAATCTGAACTATTCCAATTATGAGTTGCAACCCAATAATCAGATCCGTTAGCATGCTTAACCGCAGAAATTTTCTCGGTACAAGGCGTCATTAAAAGCACATTTTTATTTGAGCTTACATCTCCGTTTCCGTTATTTAAAGTTAGGTCTACTTCAGAATATCTCAATCCTTCAACTCGACCTCCATTTATAACAGTAAATATGTAGTAAATAGTTTCAGAATTTGGCTTTGGTACAATAATAGCAGACTGTGTACTAGAGGGGTCTCCCAACAACCCTTGCCCATTAGGCATTATATTATGGTTTTTGTCCCAAACAGTAATGCCATCTGTATAAAATAAAAGTTCGCCTTTACTATTTGAAATAGTTGCACAACCTTCATTTGTTTTAAGCCCACCATCCGACAATGAATTTACAGAACCCGCATTGAAATTAATTCCTGCATTATTTCCAAAATACCAGTTTGCTCCTTCACCTTGTCCATGCAAAATAACAGAAACAAAAAAAATAGCTATGCTAACAAGCAACCTAAAACCTCTTATCCAATTAATATTTTCACCTTCTTTATCTAACATCATTAACCCACCTTCATTTACTTCTGTTCGTTCTCTAAATTCATCTATAGTATATTAATACTTGCTTTTTAATAAAAGAGGGTGTCAAATATGTTAAAATATTCTTAGATTAATAAATAAACTATATCAAACAGCCTTTATTAACGTTTAAATCCATTGCAGTCAATTAATTGTACGTTAAATATTATTAAATTATTGAGTATTATTTAATAGTTTACTATTTTTATAAAAAATTCTTTAATGAAAAAAAATATAATATTCCTTTTTATTATTTTTTTACTAGTTGAACATTCATATGGTCAAGAAGTTACTAAAGTAGAAGGAATAGTAATTAATTCCTCTGATGATTCCGCTCTTGAAAGTGTAAACATTGTGAATCTAAATCAAGTGATTGGAACAACTACCAACAACAAAGGGAAATTCAAAATTTCCGCTAAAGTTAACGACACGCTTCATTTTTCATATTTAGGCTTTAAATCCATTAAAGTTAGGGTAACTAATGATTGGTTGAAGTTTGGGAGTTCTAAAATTGAATTGACTGAATTAGCTCTTGCCCTTGAAGAAGTGGTTGTAAACCAATTAAAATTAACAGGCTATTTAGAAGTTGACATTAAACAAGTACCTGCCATAAACGATAATTATCGATACAGTATTTCCGGACTACAAGGCACTGGATATGAAGCCAGTAAAAAATCAGGTCTAACTAAAGTTATAGGTTCTATTTTTAATCCTGCAGACTTCTTACATCGTATGTTTGGTAAAAAACCGAACGAATTACGTAAACTTAAAAAGATGAAGCAAGATGATGAAATTAGAAATTTATTAGCATCACGTTTTGACAGAGAAATGCTTACTGTCCTGCTTCAAGTAGACCGGGTGGATTTAGATGAAATTGTAAGTCAGTGTAACTATTCAAATGGATTTATTCAAACCGCAAACGATTTACAAATTCTTGACGCTATTAGTGAATGTTATGAGGAATATAAATTGTTAAGCAGAGGACGAAGCAAAAGATTATAATATTAAAAGAAAGACTCAAAATTATTGATTACATTTTTATGCTCTAGAGCGTAATGCTATTCTATTCCCTTCACTATCAATAAAAACAGCCATATAGCCTATATCTGGTGAAATTTATGTTTTAGACTGTACAATACCAATAATAACATAAAAGAAGCTTAATAAAACGTCCTTTTTCCCTTTCTTTTTCATTAAAAAAAGAAACCGTAACTAAGGCTATGATTTATTTTTTGTAAATCAAATAAAGAAAAAAAATAATCATTTTATTTTAATCTCATTTTAAATCATAATTGGTATAACTTTACCTCCTCTTGTTTCTACACTACTCAATTTATTATGGATTATAAAAACGCTCTACAATGTCATCATAACTCTTTATCGTTTTTTTACACCAATCCAATCGCTTTTCATTCATTTCATTTTCAGATAATTGCCAGTTAATATCCGTTTGCCTTAGTTTTGTGGTAACGTATTGCAAAATTATAGCCGCAGATACGGATATATTTAAACTCTCAGTAAAACCAACCATAGGTATTTTTAAATAGCAATTGGCAGCATCTAAAACTTCTTGAGATACCCCATCTGTTTCTCGTCCAAAGAAGAAGCAAGATTTTTTGGTAACATCAAAATCATGCAGTTCACAATCATTAGCGTGAGGTGTAGTTGCGACAATTTGGTAACCTTTGTGTTTTAAATCTAAAATACAATCGTTTACAGAATTATATCTGTTTAAGTCCACCCATTTTTGAGCGCCCATAGCAATTTCCCCATCAATGCTTTTTGAGTTTTGCTCTTCCACGATATTCACTTCTTGTATTCCAAATACATCACAGCTGCGCATTACTGCACTAGTGTTGTGGAGTTGATAAACGTCTTCGGTAGCTACTGTAAAGTGTTTTGTGCGTTGTGCTAATACGGTATCAAAACGTTGTTTTCGATGTGCTGTTAAATAGGATTGTAAATGCTCTAGGAGTTTCGGGTCTGTCATAGATCAAAATTAAGAAAGTTTTTGTCATTATGATGAGCTCCATACAAATGGCAAGGGTGTTTTTAACTGTTGTTGAAATCGAATCTCACGAATTACTACTAATAAACAATGGTTTTAAAAATTTACTGATTAGCTTCAATCCTAATTATCACACTTTTAGAAGCTGGTGTTTTAGCGGTATGCGCAAAACTATCTAATGGTACTAACACATTTGTTTCAGGGAAATATGTAGCGCAACAGTTTTTAGGAATATCATAGCCCACAACTTTAAAATTATTTGCTTCTCGAATAAAACCTTTATATTCAGATTTCAAATTAACAACTTGTTGTTCTTCTAAACGACGCGCTTTCATGTCGTCTCGATTCATAAAAATGATTCGTCTTTCATTAAAAACGCCTCTGTAACGGTCGTCTAACCCGTAAATAGTCGTATTAAATTGATCGTGACTGCGAATGGTCATCATGATGAGTTCATCTTTTTTTAATTTCCATTTAGGAAGTTTATTGATTGAAAAATTAGCCTTTCCTGTTTTAGTTTTAAATTGTCTATTTCTTGCTCCATTAGGCAAATAAAACCCTGCAGGCTGTTTTAACTTTTTATTATAATCTTTAAATCCATCAACAACCTCAGCAATATCATCTCGCACCAGTTTGTAATCATCTTTATATTCTAACCAATTGATTTTTGAACGCTCTTTTAAAGTGGCATGTGCAACACCACACACTACTGCAACTTCACTTAGTAAATCGCTAGAACAAGGTTCCAAAACACCTTTTGTTGCGGACACTACGCCCATTGAATTTTCAACACTTTGCACTTGAACTCCCGATTTTTGATAATCTTTCTCCGTTCGTCCCAAACATGGTAAAATCAATGCTTCTTTACCTGTTACTACATGTGAACGATTGAGTTTTGTACTAACATGAACCGTTAGATTACAATTTGCTAATGCCCGAGCTGAATATGCTGTATCTGGAACTGCCGAAATAAAATTACCGCCCAAACCAAAGAATACTTTGGCTTTTTTTTCATGCATGGCTTTAATGGCATCAATTACGGAATAGCCATGTTTGTTGGTTGGCTTAAAACCGTATTTATCTTCTATTTTATCTAAAAATGCTTGAGGGGCAGATTCCCAAATACCGACTGTTCTATCTCCTTGCACGTTTGAATGTCCGCGTACAGGACAAGTTCCAGCACCTTCTTTACCAATACTGCCTTTGAGCAGTAATAAGTTGACTAATTCTCTGATATTATCAACGGCATTCTCATGTTGCGTTAAGCCCATTGCCCAACAAATAATAATTTTGTCATTATTTAGAATAAGGTCAAAAACATCATTGAAAATTTCTAAAGATACTCCTGAAGCTTTCAAGCAGTCATCAAAATTATAACGTTTTAAATCTGTAATAAAAGCATCATAACCCTGAGTAAATTCATTGATAAAAGCTTTATCAAAAACGTTGCCCCGAACGTCTTCTTTCTCTAACAACCTTAGAAGTATCGCTTTAAAAAAAGCCACATCCCCATTAATTGTAATTGGCACGAACACATCTGCTATTTGGGTCCCTCCTGTTAATATTTTAATAGGGTTTTGTGGATTGGTAAACTTTATCAATCCAGCTTCTGGAAGTGGATTAACAGCAATAATTTTACCACCATTCTTTTTACATTTTTCGAGTGCAGTAAGCATTCTAGGGTGATTTGTTCCTGGGTTCTGCCCAACAACCATAACCACCTCAGCCTTATATAAATCGTCTAAAGTCACAGAGCCTTTTCCTATCCCCAATGTTTCGGACAAAGCACTTCCACTAGCTTCATGACACATATTGGAACAATCTGGAAGATTAGCCGTTCCAAATTCCCTTACGAATAATTGATATAAAAATGCAGCTTCGTTCGTTGTTCTACCTGAGGTATAAAAGGCTGCTTCATCTGGATTATCCAATGCATTTAGATGCTCCCCTACCTTTTTAAAAGCATCTTCCCAAGACATGGGTTGATAATGCGTAGCGCCTTCAGGAAGAAACATAGGTTCTGCCAAACGTCCAGATTTTCCAATTTCAAAATCAGACCAACTTGCCAATTCATCAACAGAATATTTTGCAAAAAAATCGGTTCCAATGGTTTTATTTTGAGCTTCTTCAGCAATGGCTTTTATTCCATTTTCACAAAACTCACCAAGTGAAGAGCGTTCATCATCTGGATCTGGCCATGCACAACCCGGACAATCAAAACCTCCTTTTTGATTCATTTTTAGTGCTAACTTAAAAGCATCAGCAGGATTCATGTATTTTGAAACCTGACCTATAGCACTTTTTACAGAAGAAAGCCCAACACTGTTTTCAGGACGTTGGGTTGTTTTTAATTTCTCAAACTTTTCTGATGTTTTGGCCTTTTCTTCAGGAGATAAACTCATTAAATGATAATTATTTGTTTTATAAACACGAAGTAAAACAATTTTACAATATTATAGCTATCCTATTTAGTTCTTATTAGTAACAAATGGTTTTTTAAACAGCAATCCTAATTTTAAAGTTACAGATTAAAAACAGCTTAATTTTACAAACTCTAAAGCGCGCTTTTCATTATAATACACATTCTTTTTTCCAATAAACCCTGCGTGGCCACCATGAATTGGCATTTCTAAATACAAATTCGGGTTGTTTTTAGCTTCTTTTACAGGATAACATTCCGAAGACAAAAACGAGTCATTCAATGCATTAATAATTAATGCAGGTATTTTTATATTTGGTAGAAACTGCAAACTACTGCATTTTATATAATAATCTAAAGCATCTTCAAAACCATGTGCTTTTGAGGTATAAACGTTATCAAAACTTGCTAATGTTTTAATAGTATTTAGTGTTTCTATACTTAACAGTTCTGGAAATCGTTGCTGCTTTGTTTTTAATTTACCAACTAAATGTTTCAAGAACCTATCGTGATATAATTTGTTTTTTAAAGTATGTAATTCTTTAGCTGAACCCGTTAGATAACAAGGTACAGAAACGGCAATTGCTGCTTTAACTTGAACAGGAACGTTATCTCTTTCGCCTAAATATTTCAAAATAATGTTTGCTCCAAGGCTGATGCCTTTTAAGTAGATATTGGAATATTTTTTATTAGAAATAGCATGTTGAATTACAGCTTCTAAATCTTGGGTTGCTCCAGAATGATAACTGTAATATTTTAAATTATCCTCCCCACTGCATCCTCTGAAATTTACACAAACGGCATCTATGTTATTTGCGTTAAACAATTTTGCTGTTCCGGTCATATACGGACGTTGGCCGTTACCTTCAAGTCCGTGTAATAAAATAATGAGTTTACTTGATTTAGATTCAGAAAAACTCCAATCTAAATCTAAAAAGTCGTCATCTTTTAATGTAATACGCTCGCGTTCTTGTTTTAAAGAAACACGTCTAACTAATCCCGAATATACCGTTGAGATAAATCCGTTTTTAAAGTAAAATGGTGGTTTGTAAGTTGATTCTATTATTGGCATTTTTCAGTATTCAATTTGCAGTATTCAGTCTTCATTCTCAGTTGCATTTTCAATTTTATCGTTTATTATTGTTTATTTACATGTTTTTTATTTTCGTCTTGGCGCGATATAATGTGTTGACAGTCTCAGTTTTCAGTTGTTTTCGTTTATTATAATAACACTTCACTTCTTTTTAACTTTGCGCCTTGGCGGCTTTGCGTGAAAAAAACCTCAATTTTAATTAAATTCTAAAGACGTAAATTTAAATTCTTTTCCATTAAACAAGCCTTTATCACTCAACTTCAATGATGGAATTACCAATAAAGCCATAAACGATAGCGCCATATAAGGCGCGTGTAATGCACTTCCTAGTTGTTTAGCCATTTTATCAAGTTCTGCGTATTGTTTTCCAATAGTTGTTCCGTCTCTATCACTCATAATTCCGGCAACGGGAAGCTGCACTATTTTTTCTTCGTTCCGATGGTTATCGGGATTAGAAATTGCACAAATACCACCTTTATTTTCAATGATTAAATTAACAGCTTTACAAATAGCTTCATCTGAAACACCTACAGCTATAATATTATGAGAATCATGACCAACAGACGATGCAATAGCCCCTTCTTTCAAACCAAAATTTTTAATAAATGCTATGGCTGGTTTTTGGTTCTTATATCTATTAACTACAGTCATTTTTAAAATATCCTTTTCAGTATTTGAAACTAAATTACCGTTTTCAATCTTTGCTTCACCGATAATTTCATTAGTTACCAACTGCCCTTCTAAAGCTTTAATAACTCGAATTTGTTTTGCTGAAGATTCTACTCTAAAATCTAAAACCTCTTTCTTATCACAATTGAAATTATTTAAATTTTCAAAAGACACTTGCTTTATTAAAGATTCTCCTGCATTAAAAACCAACTCGCCACTAATATACGTTTGAAGGGTTTTGAAATGTTTTAAATCCTCTACAACCAAAAAGTCCGCATCATGCCCTACTTTAAGTAAACCAACATCCAAGTTATAATGATGAACAGGGTTTGCACAAGCAACTTGCAACACTTTAAAAATGTCCATGTCTTTTGCTACAGCTCTTGCACATAATTGATTGATATGTCCTAGTATTAAATCGTCTGGATGTTTGTCATCGCTACAAAACATCATGTTTTCAAAATGCTCTGGTAATAAATCGATTAAAGCTTCAAAATTTTTGGCGGCACTACCTTCTCGAATTAAAATTTTCATGCCTTTTTGAAGTTTATCTAAAGCCTCTTCATATGTGAAACATTCATGGTCTGTAGAAATACCTGCGTTTATATATTTTGAAACCTCTTCCCCTCTTAATCCTGGAGCATGTCCATCAACTGGCTTGTTATAATGTTTTGCCCACGCTATTTTTTTTATGACTTCTTCATCATCAAAAAGAACACCAGGGTAATTCATCATTTCTGCTAAGTATTTGATATCTGGATTTTCAAGAAGTAATTTTATGCCGTTTGAATCAATAACCGCTCCCGCCGATTCAAAATTGGTAGCCGGCACACAGGAAGGTGCTCCAAAATTGAATTTAAAAGGGACTTCTTTTCCGTTTTCAATCATAAACTCAACACCTTTAACACCCAATACATTGGCAATTTCGTGTGGGTCTGAAACGGTTGCTACGGTGCCGTGTTTTATAGCTAATCGAGCAAATTCCGAAGGCACTAACATAGAACTTTCTATGTGAATATGTGCATCTACAAACCCAGGAATTATGTAATGGTTTACCTGGTGTTCCTTTTCTTGAATGGATAGAATTTTCCCGTTCTCAAAAGTGACTTCGCCTTTGTAAATGCGTTTGTTTTCTATATCGACTATTTGACCTTGTAGTTTCAATTTGATGTTTTATTCTTAATAGTGGATTCCTGCTGGAGTTTATCTTGAGCGAAGACGAAAGGCAGGAATGACAAATCATTATGATTTCATTCAAAAAGGCACTTCGACTGCGCTCAGTGTGACTGTATTACTTCAATTCAATTTTTAGTATTTGTTTTGTGTTTTCAGTAACTCTAAACCGGTTGTCTGCTCTTCTATTAATTACCCAAACAATAGCGTCTCCAGAACATAATAACCATGTGTTTTCTTTATCTAAAAGCGATAGTTTTTCGTCTTTAAAGTATTTACTAACTTTCTTTTTACCAATCATTCCTAACGGATAAAACACATCAGCTTCTTTATGTTTTCTAATGGTTAATGGGAATTTCAACTCATTTTTATCAACAAATATAATATTGGACTGTTTACCAAAAACGGCATCGTCCCGATAGCTATCGGCTTCATCAAAAAATAAAGTTCCAAAAGGTGTTTCTACTTGTTTTTCGTTTTCTAAAACAGAAATAGTTTCGCTTGCTTCTAAATTAATTTCACTTAAAAGTAAATGCTCCCTGTTTTTAATCAAACGGTGGGTTGCTGAATACACTTGCTTTCCTGTTTCAGCATCCAATAAACCCAAAACATCATTCCATTCGGTAAATCCATACACATTAAAAACTTCAAACAAATATGCTTTTGGATTATTGAGCTTTTTAAATTCTGAAATTTTAAACGCTATATGATTGTCATCAATAGTTTCAATAGCCCTTTTTAAAACAGCATTTGTACTTTCTTCAACAATATCAGATGTATCTTTTAGATTATTTAGAGTTGATTGAAAACTCTGCAATAAACTAAGATTAATTTCTTTTAGAATTGGAATGACTTCGTGGCGTAATTTATTCCTTAAATACTTGACAGATTTGTTACTACTATCATCACGCCATTTAATATTATTTATCTTAGCATAAGTTTCAATGTCTTTACTAGAAAATGGTAATAATGGGCGTACAAAATTGCCATTAACTTCTGGGATTCCGGTTAAACCCTCTAGCCCTGTACCTCTAGTAAAATTGATTAAAAACGTTTCCAGATTATCGTCTGCATGATGAGCGGTTAAAACATAATCGAATTGTAATTGTTCCGTTAACTCCTCAAACCAACTGTAACGTAATTCTCTTGCTGCCATTTGTATGGAACGCTTGTTGTCTTTAGCATAATTTTGGGTATCAAAACGTTGTATAAAGACTTCTAAATTTAAATCTTCTGCTAATTGTAAAACGAAATCTTCATCGGCATCGCTCTCTGCACCTCTTAGGTTGAAATTGCAATGCGCTAATGCCATATTTAGCTTTAATGCTTTGCACAAATGCGTTAAAACAACACTATCTATCCCTCCAGAAATAGCGATAAGGATTTTAGCACTTCTTAGAAACTCTAAATTTGAATTTATATGATTTTCAAACCGATTCAACATAAGCCCAAATATACAATGATATAATCATTTTTAACTAATTTTAAAATGACAAAAATCATATATAAACTCTATATATTTCGTATTTTTAAAGGACTAATTAATACCTTGAATTATGTCTAGTATAGATAAATTAAACGATAGGGCCACTCTAACAGCATTCAATAAAAAAGTGGTTTCAGCAACGCAACATTTACAAGCTTATGTAAAACACCGTTTATACATTGCCGAGTCAACTCATATTATTCCTAAAAATATGTATAAATCTAGTGATATTATTGATGAAGGTATTGCCAAGTTTTACGAAGCAGGTTACAATGTTGACGCCGATGCTGGTGCAATAAAAATTAAACTTTTTAAAATTGTAGATGCAGATTTAGACGAGCTTTTCAAAAAAGAAGCGTTTCATCAAAACACCATGAGCACGCACTCCATTTTGGAAGATGAACTTAATGGACTAGAAGAAAAGTTTACCGCCGATGAAGGTTTTGATTTTATAATGAATGAGGAATTAAGCGACATATCTTACAATCAAGATATGGATGACCAACATGTATTTGTATATGATGATAATAACGCATCCATAAAAAATGCTTTTGATATTTCCGATATTTCTTTACATCGCAACAAACACTTGTTAGGTAAATTCTATACTTGGCTACCTCTTAAAGTTTCAGATATTGTAGATTTATTTGTATTTGGCAAATTAACTTTTGAAGAAATAGCAAAAGTAAAGGCTATTGAAGCCAAACGTGTTGAACGCGTTTTAGAATTAGCCATAGAGGATTTTAAAAAACACTTGATTTAGAGACTGTTTTAAAATGTATCAATTAGTTCTCCAAAACCTGTCGCATGGCTTTTGCTTTCACTAAACATTCCTCATATTCTTTTAGCGGGTCGCTTTTAGCCGTAATGGCACCACCTACGGAGTATGAAATGTATTGTTTTTTAGCATTGTATAAAATGGTTCGTATAACCACATTAAAATCGAAATCTCCATTAGGAGAAAAATAACCGATAGCCCCAGAATATACACCGCGTTTGGTTTCTTCTAAATCTTCAATAATTTTCATTGCTGAAATTTTTGGAGCTCCAGTCATACTGCCCATAGGGAATGTACTTTTAATAATATCTACGGGATGTGTTCCTGAATCTATTTTTGAAGAGATTGTAGAAATCATGTGATGCACTTGGTCAAAGGTATAAATCTGGCATAATTCTTCTACTTTCACACTACCCTTAAGTGCCGTTTTTGATAAATCGTTGCGCACTAAATCCACTATCATGATGTTTTCACTGCGCTCTTTTTCGTCGCTTAGCAAATCAGATTTCAATTGATTATCCTCCACTAGACTTTCTGAACGTTTTGCAGTGCCTTTTATGGGTTGCGAAATTATAGTATCCGCTTCTTTTTTTATATAACGTTCTGGAGAGGCGCTCAACACATACTTATCCTGTAATTTTACAAATGATGCAAATGGTGGTTTAGAAATTTGGTTAAGTTTCTTATAGGTTTCTAAAGGATTTATAGAAGTGCTTTCTGCAAAAAATTCTTGACAAAAATTAGCTTCATAAATATCGCCACGATGAATATGAGCAAGCATGTTATTTACTTTTTCAAAGTATTCATCTTTGTGGATTCGGAGTTTTATCTTTATGTTACTACGCTCACTTGGCAGATTGCCACGTCCTAATTCTTCACAATGACGAATGGTGGTTAAATCATCTTGCAATTCGTCATCAACACAGTTTAAGTATTGTATCTCAACATGATTCCCTTTAATTAAAAAAAGCTTTTTTGGCTGAAAAAAACACAAATCGGGAAACTCTAAACCATCAACATTCCTAGATTTTAAATCCTCAACATCGTTTTTTAAATCGTAAGTAAGATATCCGAAAATCCAATCTTGCGCATTAGTCTGGTAGTCTTTTAATTTTTCGAAACCATTATAATAATCGGTTTGAATACTTGTAAAAGCATCAACCGCCAAAACAGCATCGTAGCTATAATGTTTTTGCTCGTCCCGATTGCTATCTGGATTAGAATCCAACCAAACCACATCATCAAATTGCTGCGCCCAATTTAGTAATTGATTTTTAAAATTTTCGATATCCTCGAAAGTATGAATGTGTCTTGTCCTCAATTAAAAATATTATGGAGCAAAGTTACTTAGAATACTTAAAAAATGAAGACTTTTGTACATTAGTTTAAATACAAAATAGGATGCATACATTACAAAACGACAAACTCAAAATAAGCATAAAAAAAACAGGGGCTGAACTCTGTAAAATTACTTCCATAAAAAACAATACAGATTTTATGTGGCATGCAAACCCTGATGTTTGGGGAAGCTATGCGCCTAACTTATTCCCTATTATTGGAGCACTAAAAGATGATACTTATGTTTTTGAGAATGAAAAATATGAACTCCCAAAACATGGCTTTGTTAGACATAATGAAGATGTGATTTTACACGAACAAACCAAAAACAGTTTAACTTTTAAGTTAGTTTCAAATGACACTTTGTTTACAAACTATCCTTTTAAGTTTGAATTCTACATGACATACACTCTAACGGATAATACCATTGCCGTTACCCATACCGTTAAAAATACGGATAATAAAACCATGTATTTCTCTGTTGGCGGTCATCCAGCTTTTAAATGTCCTGTTTTTGAAAATGAAGCTTATGATGATTATAGTTTAGAATTTGAACATCCAGAAAACTCTAGAACACATCTTATTAATATGGAAAACGGATTAATTTCCTCTAAATCAAAACCTGTTTTTAATAATTCAAACACAATACCATTAAAACACGATTTATTTAATGAGGATGCCCTTATTTTAAAAGATTTGAAATCTAAAAGCGTCACTTTAAAAAGCAGTAAAAGCGGGGCTATACTTTCTGTAAATTATCAAGACTTTCCCTATTTGGGTATTTGGGCTAAACCCAACGGTAACTATGTTTGTATTGAACCCTGGCTAGGAATTGCTGATAGCGAAACCACCAACCAAAACCTTAAAGAAAAAGAAGGCATAATAGCTTTAGATGCCAACAAAACATTTAAAGCAACTTACAATATTGAAATACATAATAGCCATTTAGTGTAAACAGATTAATAAGCTTAACTTTGCCAGCTAAATAGCAGATTGTGACTTTTGAAGATTTAAATATAAACACACCACTTTTTAACGCCTTAGACGATTTAGGCTTTACAACGCCTACACCTATTCAAGAGCAAGCCTTTAACGTGGTAGCTTCTGGGAAAGATGTGGTTGGTATTGCTCAAACAGGTACAGGAAAGACTTTTGCCTACATGTTGCCTATTCTTAAAGATTTGAAGTTTTCTACTCAAGAAAATCCTCGTGTTTTGGTTTTGGTGCCAACGCGCGAATTGGTTGTGCAAGTTGTTGACGAAATTGAAAAGCTTTCAAAATATATAAACAATCGTGTTTTAGGAGTTTATGGTGGCACAAACATTAATACTCAAAAACAGGCTATTGCAGAAGGTATAGATATTTTAGTAGCTACTCCTGGCCGTTTATATGATTTAGCTTTAAGCCGCGTTTTACAGCTTAAATCGATTCAGAAATTAGTGATTGATGAAGTTGATGTGATGCTAGATTTAGGATTTAGACACCAACTCATTAATATTTTTGATATTCTACCAGAACGCCGTCAAAATATCATGTTTTCGGCAACCATGACGCAAGATGTTGATTTGCTAATTAACGATTTCTTTAAAAGTCCAGAACGTGTGTCTATTGCAGTTTCAGGAACTCCACTTGAAAATATATCGCAGCAACGTTTTAATGTGCCTAACTTTTACACGAAAGTGAATTTGTTAACACATCTATTAAATGATACCGAGCAATACAACAAGGTTTTAATATTTGTGGCTTTTAAACGCATGGCAGACCGTTTATTTGAAAAGCTGGAAGAACGTTTTCATGATGAGTTATGTGTGATTCACTCTAATAAAACTCAGAATTATAGACTACGAAGTATTGAGCAATTTAGAAATGGAGAGAACCGTATTTTAATTGCAACCGATGTTATGGCGCGCGGTTTGGATATTGATAACATATCTCATGTTATTAATTTTGATACACCAGATTTTCCTGAAAATTATATGCACCGTATTGGTAGAACTGGTCGTGCAGAACGCCAAGGTGAAGCGCTTGTATTTTCTACTAAAAAGGAGCAAGACGCTATAGCGCGTATTGAAGCCCTAATGGATATGAAAATTCCAGTGATGGAAATCCCTGATGCTGTTGAAATCTCTACAGAACTCATTGAAGAAGAACGTCCACAAATTAAGGAACACAACAATCCTAATAAACGTAGAGATGAAGATGCTCCTGGCCCAGCCTTTCATGAAAAATCTGAAAAGAACTCTAAAGAAAACTTAGGAGGTTCTTATAAATTTAAAATTGCTGCTAAGTACAAAAAGCCAAAAACTCGTGGCGATAAGAATTACAATAAACGGAATAAGAGGAAGTAGTTTCTGTTGCCCTCTTTAGTTATAGCTCTAATTTATGGTATCCGTTAGAGTAAATCCTTTTATCCATCTTATTAATTTTTTAAAAATTAAAATGACTCTTATCAGTTTTATTAAAAAGCTGAACTAGTACATTTGCGTCTTATAAATTTCATATAATAATGCATAATTCTGAAAAGTTTACAAAAACTGCCAATTTGCTATTAGAAATCTCATCACTCTTAATGGTTTCAGGTGCTAACACAAATAGGATCAACTCTAGTATAGATAGATTTTCTTCGGTTTTAAATTTTAATGTTCATAGTTGGATTAATCAAAAAACTATGATTATGACTTTAACCGACAAAGAAACCAATCATAGTGTAACAAAAGTATATAACCTTCCACCGCATGCATTAAACTTTCAAACGCTTTCTGAAATTAGTAAAGCGAGTTGGACAGCTAAAAGTGAAAATTGGAATCTAGAAGAAATTATAACTGAAATAGAACGTATAAAAAAACTTAAAAAACACCCAAAACTATTGGTTCTCATAGCTGTTGGCCTTGCTGTAGCAGGGTTTTGTAATATTTTTCAAGGAGACTACTTAAATATGCTGGTTGCATTTATAAGTGCATTTATTGGATTATTTGTTGCACAACAAGTACATAAGCTGCAATACAACATGTACATCAGAATATTTTTAGCGGCTTTAATGGCCTCTTTTATAGCATCCATAGGTATTATTTTTGATATTGGCAAAAACCCTCAAACCGCTTTAGCAACATCCATACTTTTTTTAGTTCCTGGAGTTGCTCTTATCAATTCGTTTACCGATTTACTTGAAAACAATGTTTTAAATGGTGTTGCAAGGTTTGCCGTTGGCGCCCTAACGGTATTAGTTATGGCAACCGCCTTATTTGTTTCAATGTATATCTTTTCAATTAAAATAATATGATAGATAGCTTATTACATTTTCTTGAAGTTTCTTTCTGGTCTGGAATAGCCGCGGTTGGCTTTGGCATTCTATTTAATGTTCCTAAAAGAACTATATTTACTATATTCTTATTAGGCTTATCAGCCGGTTTTATCAAATTTTCTTTACTTTTTTTTAACTTCCATATTGCTTTGGCAAGTCTAATTGCAGCATCGTATGTAGGTTTAATAAGTATTCCTATAGCGCATAAAATTCATCACCCTCCAGTAGTATTCTCCATTCCTACGGTTATACCCATGATTCCTGGTTATTTTGCCTACGAAACCATATTATCTATTATGAATTTTGTGTTTATAGAATCAAATACCGAAAAGCGACTAGCTCTAATAGATGCTATTTTTACCAATGGTTTTAATATGATATACATATTAATCTCCCTCACTATTGGTGTGTCTTTACCGCTTTTGATACTTAATAAAAAAAGCGTCAAAAAAATAAAGAGAGTTAAATAAGAAGTAGAATTTCTTGGGCGTTACCCTTCCCGATAGGTATCGTGAAGGGTCGGGCTTGAAGTTTATCCTGAGTACTTCGGCTACGCTCAGCATATACTAAGCCAGAGGGCTACATCTTTTTAAAGCGCCATTGCGAAGGAGGAACGACTGTGGCAATCTGTTAATCGATAGTTCTTCACTAAATTTATAACTCTAAAGCTTTAAAAAGTTAAGGGTATCCACAGTTAATCGAAAGGCTGCAACCTAACTCTAACAGACTAATACGCACAATACAGGTTTTATCTGAAATAGATTTGTCATTTCGACAAAGGAGAAATCACATAACAAGCTTTTAAATTTAGGATGAGATTCCTCCTGCATCGGAATGACAAACAAAAAAAATCCCCTTTCAATGCCGAATCTTTTCGGGAGAAAGGGGATTATAACATGTAGAGAGTTTTTCGGTTTACAGAAAAGTAACCAACCAAATTTTAACCCTAACTTAAAGTTAATCCTGTATACTTACTTGACTCTCTACAATATCTTTAATGGGTACTATTAATTTTCCTTCTTTTGTTTTTATTGTTACCGTTATGCCGTCAATAGATTCAACTTCGCCTTTAATGTTGTTGAACTCTATTTTCTGACCTATTTCGTATGTTTTTCTAGTGTAAAACGTTCTTAATAAATCGCCTACTACTTTTTGAGCTCCAAAACCCAGGGCTAATGCAAAGGCTAATAAAAAAGCCGCTAATATCATAGTGATATTACTTGTTATAATTTCTGTATCAACACCTGCTTGATTTAATGCAGTAATGGAAACAAAGGTTAAAATTAAGAAAAACACCACTTGACTTATTATTTTGGCTCCTGACAAATCCATAGATTCAAAAAATGATTTCAGCCCCTTTTTAACAAGATTTGCTAATATTAATCCAACAGTAAATATGACTAAAGCAGCAAATAATTGTGGTAAATAGCCTAACAAATTACTAATCTGTTCAGAAATCATGGTTAAATTCATGATATCGGATGCCATGATTAATAACATGATATACATAATCCACTTCACAAAATTTGAGACTACTTTTATAGTATCAAAATTTAGCTTTTTACCTTCAACAATCTCTATTTCATTTATAGCATCGTCTAGCTTGTTTGCTTTTGCTAGTTTTAAAGCTTTCTTAATAATTTTCACAACAAGCTTAGTAACTAACCAGCCTACTAATAGGACTATTATAGTTCCAATGATATTCGGAAATATTTTAGATATCTCTAGCCACATAGTTGTTAAAGACTCCATAGCTATATCTTTCCATTCTGTTGCTTTTTCCATTGCTATATTATTTTATTAGGGTTATGTTTGGTTAAAATATTCTATTTGTTTGGTTTTCTGCTTCGCATAACTGTTTCAATAACGTCACCAATATTATATGAAAATAAGGCAGCCAATTCCATAATGAGTTTTGCCATGGCAATATCACTCATAACCTTCGACTTAAGCTCCGGCGGAACTTCTTTAAGTGGTTGGTTTATATGTTTAAATGGATTATCCATTAATTTTGGTTTTCGTTATATACGCTTACAAGCTTATCTTTTGCGCGTTTAATTCTCATTTTAACGGCGCTTTCTCCAATACCTAAAGCACTTTCAATCTCCTTTATTGAAAGAAAATCTTGGTATTTTAATAACAATATCATTTTCTCCTCAGGAGAAATAAGCTCTAATGCCACTTTTAATTTATCCACTTTCATATCCAGAAAACTAGTATCGTCTTCTTCTTCAGAAAGGTTTTCTATATCTTTATAATCAACGGACTGCTTTTCAAATTTCTTAGCCGTATTTCTAGTTACATAATTTACACAATGATTATAAGTAAACGCATACAACCATGTTGAAAATTTCGATTTTCCTTTAAAACTAGATAATTTAACAAAGAGTTTTAAAAATACATCTTGTGTTAAATCTTTAGCTTCATCACCATCCTTTGCAAAACCATAACATTTATTGTACACTAATCCAGCATACCTATCGTACAAAATCTCAAAAAGCATTGTGTCATTTGTTTTCACAATGGCTTCAATCAAATCTTCGTCAGATAGCTTAATAATGTTGTTAAGGGTTTTCAAATTTAGCTTTCGCTATTAGTTTATAATGTTTAAGACACGTACTTTTCTATAAAGTCACATGATTTTCAAAAAAATAAAAATACTGTTTTTTCGTACTAAAAGACATCCAATTTATACGCATTTATTACACAAACTGTTTTTTTATTTCAAAAATAATAAACCTCTTGGCATTACATATTGATAATCAAAATATTAGAATATGATATTAATAAGGATTTACATGGAACACAATTCATGAAAGCTTTTCCCTAAATAAATAAAATTAGAGACGGTTTTTTTTCTTGTGCATTAAGATGAAAGGAAAAGTAACGAGGAATAATACTGCTTTCCTGATGATAATTTGTTTTAATTAGATTGATATTTCTCTTTCTGTTCTAGTTTTTTTTATTCTGTAACTAATCTAAATCGCTCCTTTGTTTCTCTCAAAAATTTTTGATAATTCTTTAACGGTTTTACCTTCAAATAATACAATTCAAGACGACCATCATCTGAAGGAATCCATGGTCTATATGCATAAAACGGAACACGTTTTAGAACACGATATTCTTGTTTATTTTGCACATATTCTAAATATTAAACTTAGGTTTTACCCAACCATTCCATTTACAAACACCTCAATAAAGGTTTTCATTTTATCTAGAATACGCTCCCCTATTTCGCGTGCTTTAAAAATACTTGGTCTATTATCCAAACAATTAAATACTTCATCGCGTAAAGGTTCTCTACCACTGTATATGTAGCTTTTAATTAATGCATTGAACTGCTTTTGATCTAACTGCTCCTCTTCGCAAATCTTACTTATTGCAAGTACCTTTTGCTCTTGCCAATATGTCTCAAATTCATCTTCAATAGCATCAACATCATCAATATGTGGTAAATTTTCTTCAATAAATTTTTCTATTAATTCGCGTTTACTTCTTAAATCTACTTCGCCAGAAAGCATATCGATAATAGCTTTTTTCTGTGCTTTAGCTTCATTCGATTTAGATTGTTTAAGTTTTGAAAGTAACTTAAGAATATATGCGACATTTATTTGATCCCGATGTATGAGTTCTAACTCAAAGTCAATATCATCTAAAATTGATGTTTTATTCGTCTGTCTATCATTTTTAACTTTATCATACAAGTCTAAATACTTGCTTTTATAATCTTCAAAAGATTGTTCATCAATCTGTAAATCTTCCCACTCAAAATCAGCATAAGATTCTAATACATTTTTAGCACGCATTAATTTCCTAAAAGCCTGAATAAACTGAAGTTCTTCTTCTTCACTGGGTAATTCATCGACACTCTGAAAGGTTGGTGTAATTTCTAATAGATTTTTTAACGCCTCATCAAACTTTCCTGCTATAGCTTCATAAGGAGGCATGATAATGTCTTCTATAGCATCTTTATTAGAAAATAAGGTAATAGCATCGTCTGTGGCATTCTTTAAATTACGGAAGCATAAAATATTACCTTGCGATTTCTTTTCACCTAGAATACGATTGGTTCTAGAAAAGGCTTGTATGAGTCCATGGTATTTTAAATTCTTATCCACATAAAGTGTGTTCACTTTTTTTGCATCGAAACCTGTTAACATCATATTGACCACAATAACAATATCTAATCGGTCTTTCTCCTCATTAAAAGTTGTTTTTTCACGGTCTTTTAAACGCTTACTTATGTCTTTAAAATAGTTTTCAAACTGTTGCCCGTCTTTGGTCGAGAAACTCGTGCTGTACATGTCGTTATAATCTGAAATGTATGCGTCTAACTTATCTCTAGTATGACTTGATTGGTATTTTACATTTGGTTCTGCAGCCCTTCTTTCATATTCTCCTGGAATGTAATCTTGAGCATCTTGATCGTCTTCATTAGCGCCATAGGTGAAAATAGTAGCAATCCGTAAATCATGCTCTTTAGCTATTTTTTTGGTTTGAAAAATATCGTAATACTTAATTAAAGTGTCTATACTATTTACTGCAAATAATGATGAATAGTCCTTATTGAATGTTTTCTGGTCATGATAAGCAATAATATAATCCACAATTTTCTCCAGTCGTTTTGGATCAGCATAAACCTCAGCTTTATCAATGGCTTCTACCTCAATATCTATAAACGTATTCCGGTTTTGTTTGTATTTCCCAACATACTCAATACCAAACTTCAATACATTTTGATCCCTAATCGCGTCTGTAATTACATACTTATGCAGGCATGCACCAAACAGGTCTTTAGTTGTTCGTTTTCCTAAATCATTTTTAGACGCATTTTTTGCAAAAATTGGTGTGCCCGTAAAGCCAAAGAGTTGACTGTTTTTAAAATACTCAGAAATACGCCTATGTGTATCTCCAAATTGCGAACGGTGACACTCATCAAAAATAAAGACCACCTTTTTATCCTGTAAATGCTTTAAACCACTTTCAAAATGTGTTTTAGAAATGGCGTTGTTTAACTTCTGAATGGTGGTTAACACCAACTTAGTATCATTAGTTAATTGTTTTACAAGGGCACGTGTATTGTCGGTAACATCTACACTATCTTTTTTAAAACTATTAAACTCATTCATGGTTTGGTAATCTAAATCTTTACGATCTACCACAAAAACCACTTTGTGTATTTTGGGCAAATCCATAATAATTTGGCTTGCCTTAAATGAGGTTAAGGTTTTACCAGAACCCGTAGTATGCCAGATATACCCATTATCATTATTTGTAGAAACTTGTTTAACTAATTGCTCTGCTGCATAAAATTGATAAGGTCGCAATACCATGAGTATTTTGTGGGTCTCGCTATGTACAATGTATTGCGCAATCATTTTCCCTAAATGATTTGGGTTTAAAAAGGCATTAGCGAAATCTGTAAGGTCTGTTATGTTTTTATTGTCTTGAGTAGCCCAAAAGAAGGTCTGCTTAACCGATTGCAGTTTGTTATTTGCCAGATACTTGGTATTGACACCATTACTTATAATAAATAACTGCACATATTGAAACAGGCCATGATTGCTCCAAAATGAATGTTTCTGGTAGCGATTAATTTGATTGAAAGCCTCCTTAATCTCTAATCCTCTGCGTTTTAATTCTATTTGAACTAATGGTAAACCGTTGACCAATAAAGTAACATCATATCGGTTTTTATAAGAGCCCTCTTGGGTGACTTGATTGGTGACTTGATATAAGTTTTGGCTCCAATCCTCATTATTAAAAAACCGCACATATACCACCTCTCCATTTTCTCTGGCAAAACTGAAACGGTCTCTAAGCGTTTTGGCTTTTTCAAACACATTGCCTTTGGCTAAATGATTCAGGATAGCATTGAACTCCTTGTCTGAATAGTTGTTTTTATTAAATGCTTCGAGTTGCGATTTTAAATTGGCAACTAAAGCATCGCCATCCATTATCTTAACGGATGTATAACCTAAACCAACTAATTGATTGATTAGGTTATTTTCTAATATGGCTTCTGATTGATGACTCATTAATTATCTAAAAAAATATCTTGATAGTTGTCTTGTATAGCATTAATCTCATCTTCATTTAATTCTGAAAATTCTTTCTTTAAAGCACGTTTTGAAAGTATACCATCATTTTGTTCCAAAAACCGAACTAAAATAGCAACCATTTTATCTGGCATTTCAAATTCGTTATCGATAAAGTGTTTAAACTCATCATATCGTAACAAATAATTTACCTCTTGCGGAATAACACGATTTAATGTATCATCTACGCAATCATATAAAAATTCGGCTTGTTTGGTCGCATCAAAATATCTATAGAAGTCTATAGTTTCATTTAAAACTTCCACATTATGGCCGTCCGTTTCTTTCCAGGCAATAAAATCTAGTAATGGATGCGAATAACTTTCAAGGGTTATTCTGTAGTCATCAATATGGTCTAGAATCGATGCTGATACCGGAAAAATAACACCTTGTTTCGTAAATTCTTTTTTAGCGAGTATATGATGTATTAAATATCTATGTAAGCGACCATTTCCATCCTCAAAAGGATGTATAAACACAAATCCAAAAGCTATAGAGGCTGATGCCAATACAGCATCATAAGTTGTGTCTTGCATTAACATGTTGGCACTGACCAATCCTCTGAGTAAGGATGGTAAATCCTCATGTTTTGCTGATATATGTTGCGGAATTGCATCACCAGTAGTTCTATCGTGTTCACCTATAAATCCGCCTTCATCTCTTAAACCCAGCTTTACAAACCTAGCATTTTCAATAACGATTTGCTGTAAACGCTCTAATTCTTCAATGCTTAGTGGTTTATTACCAGCTTGCCCAATAGCTTTTCCCCAACGCATGGCTCTATTGGTTCCTGGATTTTCATTCTCTATTGTAAATGAAGCCTTTGAATCTTTTAATAGCAAAAAAGAAGATGCACGTTGTAACACATCTTTATGAATCCCATTTAAGTAGGTGTTTTTTTGCTCTGATAGTTTTGCATTAATATAGGTTTCTAGTTTCTCTGATTTAAATATTAATGGGCAAAACTCTTGTGTACCAGGAAGGTTATTTACTATTTTTTGCCTTGCGACTTCACTACCTTTTATGGCATATTGTAAGTTTTTATCTATTAACGGAATGTATTTACGTTTTTTTAAATCTACATTTATGTCTATTTGTTTTTGTATTAACCATTCATACAGAAACCAAATTTTACGACTGTATTGACCACTGGGCTCAATATGTAATAACTCTATAAGTTTATTTTGATTAATGCTATTAAAAAAAGCTTTAAAAAACAATAGATTAATGCCTTCATATTTTATAGCAAATACTAATTGTTTGTAAAGCGTTTCTTCTGGCTGATAAGATGGTGAGTATACAGACCAACGGTCTGATTGATATTTTTTAGACTTTTGAGCAACAAGTGATAGTCTATGAGGTAGTGGTATTGGTAGTTTTAAACGCTCAATTAGTGCTCCATAACCAACTAAAACACCATCTTCTGGTGCTTGTCTGCCATGAAACGTGTTTATTTTTAGTGAATACTGCTTATTGTCCATTTGTTTTGGTAAAAACTAGTTACATCAAATATATCCAAATAACGTGCGCTAAACAAAAAATATATGCGCAAAATATGATTATTTAAAAAATACATGCGCAATAAATCTAAAAATGATGCGCTACTACTAAAAAATAGGCGCATACTAATTGAATTACAAAATTATACGTGCATACCATAATTACACAAATAGTTGCTGCAACAGCCCTTTTTTAAAGTGTTGCGTTTTTTCTATTTGTGTGTTTACGGTTTCTATTTTTTTATCTATAGCACTTAAATAATTGGCTATTTTTTGTTGTTCTGGTTGCGATGGATATGGAATCATGAATTTCTTCAAATCACTTCCATTAATTGAATTAATAGTAGCACCTAAATTTTTATGTACTTCTTTCTTGTAATCAACAGTATCGAAATAATGAAACAAGAACAAATTGGATGAACTTCTATAAACAGTCATAAAAGCACCAAATGCAACACCAATAGCTTTACCTTTTATTAAAGCATTCTTTCCAATTAATCTTTTGCTACCATTTCTTACACAAATCAGAATGTCATTTTCTTCAACTGGGTTGAATTTATTATCTACTATATTAACGTAAACATTATCATCAAACGTAACTTGTCTGCCATGTACATTGCTTGAACGTAGAACTAAAACACCTTCTTCATTGATATCATCTGGACTGTACGTCAAACCAGAAACAATCTTTCCAACTTCTCCCAATCGTTTCTCCTCCCAATCTGGGTAGGGATTCCCATTCTCATCTTTAAAGCGGAGCTTGCCAGAGAAGAGTTGTTGCATGACGCCTTTTTTGTATTGCTCCAACAAGGCCTTCTTTTTGGTGAGCTGCTGTATTTTTTCATCTACCGCAGATAAAAAGGCAGCTATTTTTTGTTGTTCGGGGAGGGATGGGAAAGATATTTTGTACCCCGATATTTGAGGTGCGGTTAATTGTGGCACTCCAGTACTTTCAATAAATAGATTTAATCTATTAATGGCACACTCGCTGAAATGTATATCTTCATCATTTAACGGTTTTAAGACTAACAATCTTACAATAGGATAAAACCTGTGGTCTCTTGCGTGTGCGATTCCCAAATGAGCACCTCTCCCTGAAATTGTTATCGTGTTTGGTTCAACATTGTAAATATCTGAATATGCATAAAACCCTTTTTCTTTTTTAGCATTTGCATAAATCGGATATTGATATTTCTCTGTTTTTATTTGGCTAACGTGATTTTCATTAATATCTCCACCTGCATTCACTCTATATATTTCCCCTATTTTTTTTGTATTCCAATCTCCTTCAAACTCATTGAATCGTAGTTTAGGAATGCGATTGGCAGATTGCTTCGTCGTACCTCCTCGCCATGACGGTTTGTTATTGCTATGTGTTGTTGCGGTACTCATAAGTTGCACGAAGGATAGAACGGTTTGTTTGAGCTTCCCGAAACAAGTTCGGGACAGGCTATTTTGTTTTTCACATAATAGCGAGTAGTGATAGCCTGACCCTTGTGGTCGTGCCCAAATTTTAATTTATATGTTTTGTTTCTGTTCATTATT
The DNA here is from genome assembly GCF_039543245.1 of Algibacter agarivorans. Classification (NCBI taxonomy): domain Bacteria; kingdom Pseudomonadati; phylum Bacteroidota; class Flavobacteriia; order Flavobacteriales; family Flavobacteriaceae; genus Algibacter; species Algibacter agarivorans. Next base: position 66,284 of record NZ_BAABJJ010000028.1, on the reverse strand, counting down.
TTCTCTTGTTTCGTCATTGCGAGGCACGAAGCAATCTGTTTGTTGTTTACGTTCCATTTCATGAGATTGCTTCGTTCATTTTTTCGTTTCTATCATGAGATTGCCACGTCCTTCGTCCTCGCAATGACAGTTAGAACGGTGTGTCTATATCTAATTGGTTACAGAAATTGGCTATGGTGGCATTGGTAGCTTCCATGTCCGTATTTATGGCTTTGAGTTCCTTAGCAACGGCTGCCAGGTCTACGGGTTCTTCTTCTTCAAAAGTATCTACATAACGTGGTATGTTTAGGTTATAGTCGTTTTCGGCTACGTCTTGCAATGTGGCTACATAGCTGTATTTATCTGTGGTTATGCGGTTGGTGTAGGTATCAATTATTTTATTGATGTCTACCTCTCGCAGCATATTTTGGGTTTTTACTTTCTCGAAATGCTGGCTGGAATCTATAAACAGGATGTTATTTGTATGTTCTCGTTTTTTCTTGAGTACCAAAATACAGGTAGGTATACTGGTGCCATAAAAGATGTTGGCTGGCAAACCTATTACGGCATCGAGGTAGTTGCGGTCTTCTATGAGGTACTTACGGATGTGTCCTTCGGCGGCGCCTCTAAACAATACGCCATGTGGTAGCACGACTGCCATGGTTCCGTTATCATCTAACTGATGTACCATGTGTTGCACAAAGGCAAAATCGGCTTTACTTTTGGGTGCCATTTTACCGTATGCCGAAAAACGGTCGTCGTTAATTATTTTATCGGGTTGCCAATTGGCAGAAAACGGCGGATTGGCTACAATGGCATCAAAACGCATCTCACTGTGTTTTGGCGATGGGTTGACCAAAGTGTCCTCATTATAAATATCGAAGCGTTTGTAATGTACGTTGTGCATGATCATATTCATGCGGCATAAGTTATAGGTGGTTGGGTTGCTTTCTTGACCAAAAAACTCGCTGACTTCTTCTACTTCTTTTGCTACACGTAATAATAGCGACCCTGAACCGCAGGTTGGATCGTATACATTTTTTAGTTTTGTTTTACCTGTGGTTACCAATTTTGCTAATACACTAGATACTTCTTGTGGTGTATAAAACTCGCCTGCCGATTTTCCTGCGCCTGCTGCGAATTTACCAATGAGGTATTCGTAGGCATCGCCCAAGAGATCATTTTCGGTATTGGCAATATCGAAATCGATATCTTCTAAATGGGATAGTACTTTTACAATGAGTTCGTTTTTGTCGTTTTCAGATTTTCCGAGTTTTGAGCTGGTTAAATCTAAATCTTCAAAGAGGTTACCGAAATCTTCTTCACTCTCTGAACCCATGGTACTTTGCTCGATATGATTTAGCACTGCGGCTAAATCGCCCAAAATGAAGTTGTTCTTTCCGCCTGCGTTTCCTCTCCTGGCTAGTTCTGAGAACAATTCTGATGGTAATAGGAAATAGCCTAGTTTATCTAAGGCTTCATCTTTTATAGCGCTTAATAGGGCTTCGCTTTCTGGGTGTTTCTCGGCATCTTGGTATATAATGCCATCGGGCTTTAAAATTTCGTTGGCGTAGAGATCCATTTTTCTACTTAAGTATTTGTAAAAAATAAAGCCTAGTATATAATCTCTAAAATCGTCGGCATCCATTTTACCACGTAGGGTATTGGCGATGTTCCAGAGTTGTTGTTCGAGTTTTTGTTTTTGTTCGGTCATTTATGGATTCGTAACTATTATTATATACAATAGCGACCTCCTGAGGTCGCTATTACTAATTAATTTAAGAGAATGTTTAAAGTTAATAAAGAATTTGAAAACCACCGCATTTAGTTAGATTTTCTTATGTTTTAAATTATATTAATCATTATCAAAAAAGTATTCGTGGATATCTATAATATCACCTCTACCCATTTGAACTAGATCTCTTGTGTCTTTTAAAAAGATGCCTAAAGAACGTTCGTTATACAATAGCTTCATTTCAGAAGAATAATCGGTTACTACATACATATCGCCTGTTAATTTAAAAAACGGGATTACCAATTTGCTTTTTACTTTTATACCCTTGTTAACCACCTTACCCTCTAATAGTGTTTTATTAAGTGCTGATTCGTCTTTTTCATCTGAGGATACTTTTACGTAAGCAATCATCATGTTCATCCACTCTACATCATCAACGAGATACCATCTGACTTTATCAAAATCAATACCGCTTTGATTAAGCCATCCATGACTTGTAAACCCAAAAAGCACTTGTTTTTTTCCATCAAGTTCTGGATCCATAGCAGGATTAAACTCTTGTATTTTATACGTAATAACGGATGTTGAAGACATGTCTTTCATTTTTTTACCGTTAAAAGCCAGTGTTTTTAATGAAAAACTCTCTAATTCCGGTCTATTGGATAATACCCATTGCGTTGCTCTTAACTCGGCTTGCTCTTTCATTTGCTCCACCGCAGCAATTCCAGCTCCAATAGCAAGGAGTCCTCCCGCTACTGCGGCTACCGCAGCACCATCTTTTTGGGCTACTGATTGTTTAGGAATTAAAAAAGCCATAACAACACATAGTAATACTAGTTTTCTCATAATAAAGTTAAGTTTAATTAAGCACGAATGTAATTTGACAAATGAACGTAAATTATGACATAAATCATAATAAAATCCTTCATTTAAACTTAAAGCGTTACTAATTTTTAGCGCATACAAGCTAAATTATCCTTAAATTAGTGTACATCAATTTATTACACTAAAATTTGAAAAGACACTATAACATTATTATTGCAGGCGCAGGTGGTATTGCGGAAGCCGCAGGACTTATTTTGGCTGAGTGGAGCACTGTAACACCAACTATTTATATTGGTAATCGTACGCTCTCAAAAGCTCAAAACGTTGCCCAATGGATTATGAAAGGCACTACCAAACCTTGTAAAGTGATTGCGTTTCATTTGGATCCCTTACATATTACGGACGATGTAAAAACCATTTTTAAAAATGGTGATGCCCTACTCGATTGTTTACCTGGAAGTTTAGCGCCTACCATGGCGGAATATGCAAAAAACAATAAGCTCTATTATGCCAACCTCACCGAATATGTAGCAGAAACAAACCAAATAATAGAAATGTCCAAAAATGCCAAGATAGGATTTGTTTTGCAAACAGGTCTGGCTCCTGGTTATATTGATGTTCTGGCACATTTTATGTACCAAGAATTTTGCAAGCAATACAAAGTTGATCAGGTAAATACACTAGAATTTAAAGTCGGTGCACTCACCAATCATGCCGTAGCACCACATTTTTATGGTTTTACTTGGAGTCCTGTTGGTGTGGCAACGGAATATTTAAAGGACTGTATCGTTATTCGAGATTTTAAAAAAACATCCCGACCTGCCCTTTCCGAAAGAAGTGTTATAATAATTAACGGGATTACTTATGAAGAAGACCTCACTTCTGGTGGTGCAGCAGACCTTCCTGATGCCTTGAGTGGGAAAGTACAACATATGGATTATAAAACTTTACGACACCGAGGTCATTATAGCTGGGTTGATAAGCAGCTAAAAGGTTTAAAAAACACTAAAGATCCCATTTCCAGTTTACAAAAAATTATGCAAGACGAAATTCCACATATCGAAGACGACCAAATTATAATCTATGCAGCCGTAGAAGGCAAGGACTCCAAAGGGGGCTTACGCCGTTGGGAAATCGCTAAACATATTCGGCCACAACAAGTTGGCAAGCATACCTTACGAGCTATCCAAACTACCACTGCTGCACCATTAGTACAGGCCGTTCTATGGTTACTGGAAACCAAACCTCAAGGCGTTATACTCCAAAGTCAGTTAGATGCCAAAACATTTTTAAATGGTGAATTTATAGTTCCTGTTTATGGAATGATTTAATGAACACAATCTGGAAAAGCTTAGGTTAATAAGTCTGATGAATTAAAATATTTTACTGCAATTTGAATACTTATTGAAACTTATAAAACACCCTATGATACTATATAATAAAGAAGTATAACTACAAAAGAAGAATTTTTGAAATAATTGGCTTTTCAAGAGTAGTATCATTTTATCATAATTTATTTTAGTCCATAAATAAAATATAACCGTCTTTACTTACAAATAATCCTATCATTTTAGTAGTTGTTTACTTAAATATTAAAACAAAAAGGTTAAATTAACAGGGTTATTCACATATGATATTCATCATTGTTTACTACAATTAAAATAATTAATTTGACATCTCCCCTAGTACTTCATGGATTTCAATTATTGCAAAGTTAAACGGTTAAACATAGATTCTTTTGAGATTTATGCAAATATTTTAATCAATTTCCTCAAAATAAAATGCAATTATCGGAAAGTCACTTGTCCTTTTATAAGGTATAGAAACAGAATTAAGGAGGTGAAAAAAACTAAATCTCAGTTAAGAGAAACATTAATTTAAAACAATGAGACTATGAATCTTCTTCAAAAAAACCAGACAATTTCAGCACTTATTGTCTTACTATTGACCATTGCTGTATACTCATGTAGAAAATACTACATTGATCATGGATTTCGTGAAACCTATACAAATGTTAATGAAGTTATTCATAAAGACTCTACAAAAATGCCATTCTTTAAAGTCCACTTTAAAAACGGGAATGTTAGTCTATTAGATACTTGGTCTTTAAACAATGGCAAAGACACTATAACCGGAAATGGTACTTTATATGATTTTAACAGAAACACGCTACATACTGGTGAATTACATTTAACCATAAATGACATAGCAATCATTGAAACCAATGAGTACTCTAAAATCCTAACTAAAGACAATGATAAAATTGCAGCACTTAGTATTCTTACAGGGGCTAATGCAATACTCAATGTGGTTTGTATTACAAATCCAAAAGCCTGCTTTGGCTCATGCCCTACATTTTATGTTGATGGACAAACATTACTTCATAACGCACAAGCAGAAGGGTTTTCTAGCTCGATTTCGCCTTCATTGGAAAGGCAAGATTTGGATGCTTTACAATATGCTACTTCTAGTGATGAATTTTTGTTGATCATGAAAAACGAAGCCTTTGAAACACACATGATTAACGAACTATACATTCAAGCTGTACCAAAAAATAAAAATGACCATGTATTTCAAGACAAACACGGATCATTCTACCAATGTGGCAATCTACTTAACGCATCGCTTGCTACAGTTAACAACACAAACATAGCATCCAGGATAAACACCATTGATGAAGCCGAATATTTCTCATTAACTGACCCAAACAAACTAGAAACAAAAGAGGAAATTATTTTGGAATACCAAGGATTGTCAACTAATAATTACGGATTAGTAATCAATTTTAGACAAACATTATTAACTACTTTTTTACTCTATAATGGCATCTCTTATATGGGTGATGAGGTTGGAGATTATTTTTCTAAAATTGAAACTAACGAATTTATAAAACAAAAACTAAGCAATCCATTTAAACGGCTTGGTAAAATAAAATTATCCGTTTGGAACGAAGAATTAAAGATCTGGCAGTTTATAGAGGAATTATATGAAACAGGGCCCATAGCCAAAAACTTAGTAATTGCCCCCCTAAACAACATAAACCAAACAAATAACAAAATAAAAATAAAAATAGAAATGACTAAAGGTTTGTGGCGGATAGATTTATTAGCCCTAACCACCATAAAATCTGAAACTGAACCATATACTATTTATCCCAATACCTTAGATATAGTTAATGGCAACGCTTACACTATATCTGATATAGCAAAGGATGATCATTACTATCTTATATCATTTCCTGGGAACGAATTTAGATTTAAGTTCAAGCTCCCAGAATTAAATAACAAAGACGAGTTTGAGCTCTTTCTTTCATCGAAAGGGTACTATTTAGAATGGATAAGAAAAAGCTGGCTTAAAGATAAAAACCTTTCTAAATTGAAAAAAATGCTTTTGAATGATGATAAAACTTGGAACGAACTTGCTCAGGAATTTAAAGCCATGGAAGATGGAATGGAATCTGTTTTCTGGAACTCAAAATTTACTAATATTCAATAAACAGATCATGAAAAATTATATCATATTACTATGTACAGCATCATTTTTATTAGCTTGTAGCTCTCCAAAGCATGTAACAACACCCCAAAATCTTAAATATAAGGTCAATGGTTTTTATGCCAAAGCGGACGTAAATGGTAGCCATAAAGATGTATCTGGTGAAATCATTGAAGTAAGTAAAAACGAAATTAAGCTATTGCAAGAAGGCACTTTGCAGCCACTTCAGAAAGATATGATACAATCTTGTGTAATCTCAGTTTCCTTAACCGTAAATAACCCTAAAAAAATTAATACTTGGGCTAGTCTTGTTAATATAGCTTCCCTCGGACATGGTGTATTTGGAATAATTTCGCTTCCAATTAATCTTGGCGTAACTGCATCCATAACAAATTCTAAATATGACTTAAAATATCCGGATAATATATCTTGGGATGAAATATATAAGTTTGCTAGATTTCCGCAAGGAATCCCCAATGACCTTGACACAAAAAAGTTACAATAAACACGAGTTACAATTATTAAAAATATCACCTTTTTTTCTTTTTATTATGAACTATTATACTGCTTTTAAATTATTATTTAAATAACCAATAGTGAACACAAAACTGAACACGTTTTGGAACGCAATTTAGAACATAAGCATTCGGCAAGCCCTATAAATAGGTTTAGGATGTTTTTTTTAAATCCCTTCACAACTCGGAGGTCGCGAGATTGTGCCCATTCTCGCGACAAGATTAAAGTATACAAAAACAGCGGCTTAGCCTTTACTAAATCGTTTTTTTATGTTTACTACCGAACAAATACTAACATTTGCATACGAAAGTGAACGCGATAGTGCATAATGATTGCCATGACACACAACCTTAAAAAGTATAGCTTAGCTATATAAGGCTACTATTTGTTTTTTCTATTTTGAGATGTAGAACTCTAAATTTCAAAATGAAAAGGTAAATCAAAATATACCAAAAAAGAAAATCGCCTAAAAATTGCTTTTTAGACGACCTCTAATATTGAACTCCTTATTATAGACTCCTGACTGCTTCAAGAAATCAACTTATATATGTAACGCTCTATCTTCAGTAGCTGCTAAAGCCGCTTCTTTAATAGCCTCTGTAAATGTTGGATGCGCATGGGACATACGAGATACATCTTCAGCAGATGCTCTGAACTCCATAGCCACCACTGCTTCAGCAATCATATCTGCAGCACGAGCACCAATCATATGTACGCCTAAAATTTCATCTGTAGTTTTATCAGCAAGGATTTTCACAAAACCATCTAAATCCATACTGGCTCTACTTCTACCTAAGGCACGCATTGGGAACGAACCAACTTTATAATCGACACCTGCTTCTTTAAGCTGCTCTTCTGTTTTACCAACAGCAGCTACTTCTGGCCAAGTATAAACCACGCCAGGAATTAAGTTATAATCGATATGTGGTTTTTGTCCTGCTAAAGTTTCTGCTACAAAAACACCTTCTTCTTCCGCTTTATGCGCTAACATAGCACCTTTTACCACATCGCCAATAGCGTAAATATTTGAAGCCGATGTTTGTAAATGGGCATTGACTTCAACCTGTCCACGGTCTGTTAATTTCACACCAGCCGCTTCAGCATTTAAACCATCTGTATAAGGTTTTCGACCAACAGACACTAAACAATAATCGCCTTTAAATTCTACTTCTTCGCCTTTTTTGTTATCTGCTTTCACAATAACCTCATTACCAACACGCTCAACAGATTTCACTTTGTGAGATACTTGCATTTTAAACTTAGCCTTTTTGAAAACCTTATTTAATTCTTTAGATAAACCAGCATCCATTGTTGGAATGATTCTATCCAGATACTCTACAACAGTAACCTCAGCGCCTAAACGTCTGTAAACCTGTCCTAATTCTAAACCAATGACACCACCTCCAATAACAATCATGTGTTTCGGGATTTCTTTAAGCTTTAAAGCTTCAGTTGATGTAATAATTCTTTCTTTATCAAGCGTTATAAATGGCAAGTTTGATGGTTTGCTACCTGTTGCTATAATGGTATTTTTTGCCTCAATTTCTGTAGATTCATCCCCAGAGATAGTGATATGTGTTGCATCTTTAAAACTTCCTAAACCTTGATAAACATCAATATTATTTTTCTTCATTAAGAAATCAATACCGCCTGTAGTTTGGTCTACAACCGCTTGTTTACGAGCAATCATTTTTTCCAAATTCACTTTAACATCGCCTGGGATTTCAATACCATGTTCTTCAAAATGTTTTACAGCATCATCATAATGATGAGAAGAATCTAAAAGGGCTTTACTTGGGATACAACCTACATTTAAACAGGTGCCGCCAAGTGTTGCATATTTTTCTATAATGGCAGTTTTCATGCCTAATTGCGCGCAACGTATAGCTGCAACATAGCCTCCAGGACCCGAGCCAATAACGGCTACATCGTATGAATTCATATAATAATTTTGAAGTGTTTTATTTAAATCGAAAAACAAAAATACGAATTTTGATTCACTCAATCCCAATGGTCTTTAGCATTATTTTTGTATCTTTTAAGAACTATAACCACTTAAATATTTTACATCATGGAAGATCATACGTACAAAAAAATTGAAATTGTTGGAACATCGGAAACATCGAGCGATGATGCCATACAAAATGCCATAGCAAAAGCCGCAAAATCGATACAAAACTTGCGATGGTTTGAAATAACAGATTCTAGAGGTAGTATAAAAAACGGAAAAGTTGAACATTGGCAGGTTACCATTAAATTGGGCTTTACCATGAAATAGTGTAGCATAACGAAAGTGTACTTTAGTTTCCTGTTTTTAGCAACTAAATCATGAATTTGGTTGATTCGGTGCTTTTGGTACTAAATCATTTTTTAATAATATCGGTTAAAACCCACTCTAACTCGGTATCGATATTCTCATTTCTATCTTTTACTGATGGCGTAATCTTTACATCTGGCTTAACACCATAACCATCTGGTTCTTGTTTATAAGGTGCTTCTATTTGCATTAAACCCATTCTAATTTTAAGCTTAGTGGCCGGCAATCGATAAATTTTATATATACCGGCAACACAGCCATTAAAGGCCCCACCTGTTTCTTCTCCAACAAAAGTGGCTCTTTTTGTGGCTTTTAAATGTGTAGAAAGCAATGAGGACGCAGAAAACGAATTTCCATTTATCAATACATATAGTTTTCCTTGATAGTTTAATGGATTAGGCGCTCTTACTTTAGATTCTTTAAACTTATAATAAAGCTTCCCTTCTTTCTTTTTAACCTTTATTAAATTCTGTGCAATAAAAATTGGCGATAGCAAGCCCCCTAAAACCTTTAAGCCATTAGGTGTTGTATTACTCATAAAAAACTTTAAAAAAGGAATTCTACTGTTCACTTCACTTTCGCTAATAAATTGATAATCCTGATCTGTTAAATATGAATATAATCTATCAATTTCCGCAATGCGTCCACCGCCGTTATCTCTTAAATCTAGAACGAAATACTTGGTTTTAGCAGAATCTAATTTCGCAAAACTTTCTTTATAAAACTTTTTATAATGACCTTTGGTAAAACTTCTTAGCTTCATAAATGCAATGGCGCTATCGGTTCCTATAAAATCAAAATTTCTGTTGTATTGTTTTCTTTTACTTAAATAACCGTACTTTTTATCGTCTTTCCTTTTCTTCTTTTTAGCTATTCTCTTTGATTTCTTTTCGGTTTTGGTTAATTTTTTTGGAGTAACTTTTTTATTAGAAATAGCATCTGTTTCATTTTTATTTTCTCCTTTAGGAATTCTTCTAAAAGTCTTAATAAATACTGAATCTTTATTTTTAAAAGTGATATTCAAGCTGTCTAAAAACCCTTTGTCTTTATAATATAATGTTGAAAATACTTTTCCAACTGCTCTATTATACATGGTTGTATTATAACCATCGGATGCAAAACGTTTTTTGTAGATGTCAACTAATTTTGAAGCAGGTTCTCCATCAATACTAACAACTTCACTCCCTGTTAGTGTAGAATCTTTTCCTCTAGTATTTTTAACCCAAAGTTTATTTTCTAAATACTCAAAATCCAAATCATAAAATTCAAACTTTTTCTTAAGAAGCAATTTACGTTCTTTTCTTGAAAACGCCTTAGTAGCAGAACTTACAGACACATGACCTTGCTTAACATTGGTTACAACTGGTGCTAATTTTTTATAAAACTCGCGTGATGCAATAGGTCTGTCTATTGACTTTTTTAGACTATCAAATTTAAATTCCAAATCGGTTTTTGAAACATATTGATACAGTTTCGGATGATGCCTTTGCAACTGTTTATATAATTTATCTATGTCATTATGCAAATCTTCAACAGAATGCAATGCATTAATCTGGTCATTATATTTTTTAACACTACCGCAAGACCATAGTAGTATCAAAATTGCAGTAACCAAAAACAGTTTTTTCATATATGCTAAAATAACAGTAATTATATCAATCTTAAACGGATTAATCTTTCTTTAACTTTTAAATATAACGCTAACACATTAAAATCAACAGCTTTTTTTTCTAGCCACGAATACACGAATTATAAAGAACAAATGAGCTTAGCTGATTTAAAATTTGTAAAACCTGCCAGCCGGCAGACTGGTAATTCTATAAAAATAATCACACGAATTGAAAAATCTAAAGATTTTTCTATTCGTGAATATTAGCGACATTCGTGGCTTAATATTTTTAATGCGTTTGTTCTGCTTTTAAACAACGTTAAATGAAATTCTCACAATAAATTATGTAATTTTGTGCTTCATGCAAAAGAACATCAACATACAAAACAAAAAAGCACGCTTTCTATATGAAATTTTAGATAAGTATACCGCTGGTATTGTATTAACGGGAACTGAAATAAAATCCATTAGAAGCAGTAAAGCATCTATTGCTGAAAGCTTCTGCGAGTTTAGTGAAAATGGCGAGCTTTTTGTGGTGAATATGACTATTCAAGAATATGCTTTTGGCAATTACTACAACCACAAACCTAAAGCGACTAGAAAGTTGCTTTTAAATAAAAAAGAGCTTAAAAAATTAAATAAAGAAGTTCAAAACACGGGACTTACGATTATTCCGTTACGTTTATTTATAAACGACAAAGGCTTTGCTAAACTTGACATAGCGTTAGCAAAAGGTAAAAAAATATTCGATAAACGTGAAACCATAAAGGACAGAGACAACAAGCGCGACCTAGATAGAATCAAGAAAGCTTATAAATAATTTAAGTATTTCTTATCGCTACATGACTATGCTAATTTGCAATCATTAAAAAAAAAATTCTCATGCAAAAACTACTTACTCTTTTATTAATATCTTTCATTACCATTAATTTACAAGCTCAAGAGAAATCCAATAAGGATAATTTAGAAGAAACTGTTGAGTTTACCATAGATAGCACACTTGTTTTATCATTAGACAGTACTATTAAAACGTTATATGCTGTTATTTCTGGTGAAAAAGAAGAACAAAGAAACTGGAAGCAATTTAAGTATTTATTCAAACCTGACGCCAAATTAATTCCTTCAGGAAAAAATAACGCTGGCATTTACCAAGTGCGTTATATGTCGCCTCAAGATTATATTAAAAGTTCTGGTAAATGGCTCATTGAGAATGGTTTTTTCGAAAAGGAAATCCATAGAAAAGTGGATACTTTCGGAAACATCACACAAGTATTTAGTAGTTATGAATCCTTTCATAGTGAAGCAGATGAAAAACCTTTTATGCGAGGGATTAATAGCATTCAACTCTTAAATGATGGCGAGCGATGGTGGATTATTAATATTTATTGGGCGCAAGAGAGTGATAATAACCTTATCCCTGATGATTATCTTAAAAATTAAAAATATTTTATCACGCTAAGACAAACTGTAGACTGAAAACTTTTTTATCGCGCTAAGACTCAAAGGCGCAAAGCGACACGCAACTCACTGTTAAAAGGGGCGCACTGTTTTTTTTCTTATGAAACTATACATCTTAATCTTCAACGTGAACAACTGAATACTGAGACTGAGACTGAGACTGCAAACTAATTCTTATCCTCCAATAAAGGCACAAATCTAAACTCACCAAATTCTTCTTTTTCAAATTCTTTTGGTCCTTTTCTGGTAAACATAGTCATCACTTGCACATCGTCTCCAACAGGGATGACAAGCCTTCCTCCTATTTTCAACTGACTCAATAAAGGCTTAGGAACAAAAGGCGCTCCAGCTGTTACAATAATACCATCAAAAGGCGCTTCTTCTTCAAGACCAATATATCCATCGCCAAAAATGAGTTTTTTAGCACGGTACCCTAACTTGGGCAAAAATTTACTCGTTTTTTTAAACAATTCGTTTTGGCGTTCTATACTATAAACCTTAGCCCCCAATTCGCAAAGAACAGCAGTCTGATAACCACTACCTGTACCAATTTCAAGGATTTTATCACCTTTTTTTATTTTTAATAATTCAGATTGAAAAGCTACGGTATAAGGTTGAGAAATAGTTTGATCGGCACCAATAGGAAACGCTTTATCTTGGTAGGCGTGATCCAAAAAACTAGAATCCATAAATAAATGCCTTGGTATTTTCCCAATGGCTTTCAAAACAGCGCTATCTGTTATACCTTTGTTCTTTAATATATTAACAAGTTGTTGTCGTAATCCTTGATGCTTAAAAGTGTCTTTCAATTTTGATGGGGTTTGGTTTGCTAAAATTAGGTAAACATTTTTAAGCTTGAAACAATTTCTTTAGAAATTAATTTTCCTATTTTTAATGTGAAAAATTAGCATTATTAATGCTATTTTTGTTTAAAACGTAAAATTATGCTGAAAGCAGGTGTACTTGGTGCTGGTCACTTAGGAAAAATTCATTTAAGACTTCTTAATCAATCGGAAAAATATGACCTCGTTGGGTTTTATGATGCTGATGAAACTAACGGTAAGAAAGTCGAATCTGAATTTGGATATAAATTTTTCAATTCTATCGAATCACTTATTGATGCTGTTGATATGGTTGACATTGTAACGCCAACGCTTTCTCATTATGATTGTGCAAAACAAGCTATTTCCAAAGGCAAGCACATTTTTATTGAAAAACCTATTACCAATACGGTAGAAGAAGCTGAACATATTAGAGAACTTCTATCTGAACATAATTTACGTGGGCAAGTAGGACACGTTGAGCGTTTTAATCCAGCATTTTTAGCGGTTAAAGACGATATTAAATCTCCTATGTTTATTGAAACACATCGTTTGGCAGAATTTAATCCAAGAGGAACAGATGTGCCTGTGGTTTTAGATTTAATGATTCATGATATTGATATTATTTTGAGTATCGTAAAATCTAAAGTTAAAAATGTTTCAGCTAGTGGTGTTGCCGTTATTAGCGATACTCCAGATATTGCCAATGCTAGATTAGAGTTTGAAAATGGCTGTGTGGCAAACCTAACGGCTAGTAGAATTTCACTTAAAAAAATGCGTAAAGCACGTTTCTTTCAAAAGGACGCTTATATTTCTGTTGATTTTTTAGAAAAAAAATGTGAAGTTGTAAAAATGAAAGATGCGCCACAAAACCCAGGAGATTTTGATATGATTTTACAAAATGCTGAAGGCGTTAAAAAACAGATTTATTTTGATAACCCACCTGTACCAGACAACAATTCTATTTTAGATGAATTAGAAACTTTTGCAGATTCTATAAATAACAATACCACACCCGTTGTAACGCTACATGATGGCACCGAAGCATTACGTGTTGCTACACAGATAATTGGTTGTTTTTAAATAAAGCTGAAAACAATTAAGAACATGTAAACTAAAAAATCGGCACATGGAAAAAATTTGGGCAATAGGAATAACCATATTGATTTTTTTAGTAATCACTTTTCTTTATTGGAAGCTTACTAGAGGTTATGCAAAAAAAGAATATGGTAAAAAGATGTGGACACAATGGGGAACGCGAACTTTTTATTGGACAGGTGCATTAATGATTTCTGGTGGACTTACAGTTCTAATCATTTTTCTTTTAAATTCGGCAAATATTTTGACTTTTTAGAAGTTTTAAAAACATGATAAAAGATTCCCTTCTTCAAGGGAATGAAAAAATATAATTCAATGAAAAATATTGCCGTAATTGGAGCAGGTACTATGGGAAATGGCATTGCTCATACGTTTGCGCAAAGTGGATTTAATGTTAATCTTATAGATATAAGTGAAGCGTCTTTAGAAAAAGGAATGGCAACCATTGCTAAAAATTTAGACAGAATGATTGCTAAAGAAAAAATCTCTGAAGCAGACAAAGCAGAAACTTTGGCAAATATTACGACGCTTACATCAATTAGAAACGGTGTTAAAGGTGTTGATTTGGTAGTTGAAGCAGCTACAGAAAACATCGATTTAAAACTCAATATCTTTAAGCAATTAGATGAAGCTTGCAATAATGACACTATTCTAGCAACAAACACCTCCTCTATTTCTATTACTCAAATTGCTGCTGTTACTTCTAGGCCTGACAAAGTTATTGGCATGCATTTTATGAATCCTGTTCCGATAATGAAATTGGTAGAAATTATTCGCGGTTACAATACCACCGATGCCGTTACAAATACCATTATGATCCTTTCTAAAACTTTAGGAAAAGTTCCTGTTGAAGCTAATGACTACCCAGGGTTTGTTGCCAATCGTATTTTAATGCCCATGATCAATGAATCTATAGAAACACTTTACAATGGTGTTGCTGGTGTTCAAGAAATTGATACTGTAATGATGCTAGGTATGGCGCACCCTATGGGACCTTTACAATTAGCGGATTTTATTGGATTAGACGTTTGTTTGTCTATTCTAAACGTGATGCATGATGGTTTTAAAAACCCTAAATACGCGCCTTGCCCTTTATTGGTAAATATGGTTAGAGCAGGTAAATTAGGTATAAAATCTGGAGAAGGTTTTTATGATTATTCAGAAAACAGAAAAGCAGAAAACGTTGCTAAACAGTTTTTAAAGTAAAAAAAATATTCGTCATTGCGAATCACATTTTTTTTGTGATGTGGCAATCTCATTATAAAGAAACAGATTACCACGTCGCAAAACTCCTCGTAATGACAAGTTCTATAATATGGCTACAGTAATTCCGTTTAAAGCAGTAAGGCCCACACGAGACAAAGTCAGTTTGGTGGCTTCTCGTTCCTATCAAAGTTATACGCAAGATGAATTGGAAGCTCGCTTGAATTATAATCCGTTTTCATTTTTACATATCATAAACCCAGGCTATAAATATGATAAACAGGTTAATGGAAAAGAACGCTACAACTTAGTTAGAAATCGGTATTTAGAATTTAAAGAAGACCATATTTTCATCCAAGACAAAACAGCGAATTATTATGTTTATAAAATTGTAAATCGTAATGGCAACGTATTTTCCGGTATTATTGCCGCTACAAGCACCGAAGATTACAAAAACGATATTATCAAAAAACACGAAGACACTATTGAATGTCGTGAAACCATTTTTAAAAACTATTTAAAAACAGTTGGCTTTAATGCAGAACCTGTGCTTCTTACCTATCCTGATAACGATATCATTGCTAATATTATTTCCAAAGTTCAAAAAGAACGTGCAGAATTTGAATTTACCACACATTTTAGAGATACACATTATTTATGGATCATTGATGATATTAAATCTATTGAAACTATTCAAGAAGAATTTGAAACCATTAAGACCATTTATATTGCAGATGGGCATCACAGATCAGCATCGTCTTATTTGCTTTCAGAAGAATTAAAATCTGAAAACAAATTACACACAGGAAAAGAGCCTTACAACTATTTTATGAGTTATTTAATTCCAGAATCTGATTTAAAAATTCATGAGTTCAACAGGCTGGTAAAAGATTTAAACGGCTTATCAAAAGAGGCTTTTTTAATAAGACTAGACACTATGTTTCGCATTGAAAACAGAGGTTTAGACCTATATAAACCTAATAAAAAACATCATTTTAGCATGTATCTTGATGGTGAGTTTTATTCATTATACTTAAGAAAAAGCAACTATAAATTCAATAACGCATTGGATGCTTTAGATACTCAAATTCTTTACAAAACCATATTAAAACCCATTTTAGGAATTTCAGATTTACGCAAGGATAACCGTATAAATTATTCCTATGGTAAAAACGATTTAGTAACCGTAAAAAGTAAAGTTGATTATGGTGAATATGCTGTTGGTTTTGGATTAGTCCCAATTACCATTGAAGAAATAAAAGCTATAGCAGATGAAGGATTAACCATGCCGCCTAAAAGCACATTTATTGAACCTAAATTACGAAGTGGTATAACTATTTATGAATTTTGACACGTTTTGTCATACTGAACTTGTTTCAGTATCTCATTAAATAGTGCATGATTTTTCGTTTAGCTGTTAAGTCGTTTAGAGCTTACAAATAAACAAATAACAACTTAACAAATAACAATGAGCATACAAGAAAACCTAAAAAACATAAAATCTTCCATCCCAGAACACGTTACGCTTGTAGCGGTCTCAAAAACTAAACCAGTTAGCGATATCATGGAAGCTTACCATGCTGGTCAGCGTATTTTTGGTGAAAATAAAATCCAAGAAATGGCTGAGAAACATGAGGACATGCCAAAAGATATTGAATGGCACATGATAGGGCATGTACAACGTAATAAAGTAAAATACATGGCGTCGTTTGTTTCGCTAATTCATGGTGTAGACAAT
This sequence comes from Algibacter agarivorans, assembly GCF_039543245.1. Classification (NCBI taxonomy): domain Bacteria; kingdom Pseudomonadati; phylum Bacteroidota; class Flavobacteriia; order Flavobacteriales; family Flavobacteriaceae; genus Algibacter; species Algibacter agarivorans. The sequence continues at coordinate 49,493 of NZ_BAABJJ010000028.1, read as the reverse complement.
TTCAAATTATTAAAAGAAATAAATAAGCAAGCAAAAAAACACGATAGAATTATAGATTGTTTACTTCAGATTAAAATAGGTTCAGAAGATTCTAAATTCGGAATGACTCCAAGTGAAGCTTCAGAAATAATTCATTCTAAAGACTTTTCGGGATTAAAGAATATTAGAATAACTGGCGTTATGGGCATGGCTACTTTTACAGATAATAAAGTTCAGATAAAACAAGAATTTGAATTATTAAAATCTACTTTTAACATCTTAAAACCACTGAATACCGCAAACTGCAAGCTACAAACCATTTCCATGGGCATGAGTGGTGATTACCCATTAGCAATTGATTGTGGGAGTACCATGATTCGAGTAGGAAGTAGTATATTTGGGTCACGGAATTATAATTAAAAGGCATAACGAGAAGAGCAACGAGGTGGCAACGGCATCAAAAAGAACAGATTTCCACGACTTTTCAAAAAAGTTTTGTCATAACAATAAACAAAAGAACAGCATACCATTTACGCAATACTAGACATAGAAACCACTGGAGGTAAATACAATGAAGAAGGCATTACTGAAATTGCGATTTACAAATATGATGGCCATGAGGTTGTCGATCAATTTATAAGCCTCATAAATCCAGAACGAGACATTCAACCTTTTGTAGTCAATCTAACTGGCATAAATAGCAATATGTTACGTAATGCACCTAAATTTTACGAGGTTGCAAAACGCATTGTAGAAATTACAGCTGAATGTATTTTAGTGGCACACAACGCCCAATTTGATTACCGAATTTTATGCACCGAATTTAGACGTTTAGGGTTTGAATTTGAACGTAAATCACTTTGTACCGTAGAACTTTCTAAAGATCTAATTCCTGACCAACCTTCATATAGCTTGGGCAAATTAGTCCGCTCTCTTGGAATTCCTGTAACCGACAGACATCGGGCTTCAGGCGACGCTTTAGCAACAGTAAAATTGTTTAAAATGTTGTTGGATAAAGATACCACCAAAAGTATTATCCAACAATCCATCCGATTAAATCCAAAACATCAATTAGAGCCTAGACACATAGACATTGTAGCAGAATTGCCCTCTATAACTGGAGTATATTATATTCACAAAGCTGATGGCGATATTATTTATATAGGAAAAAGCAATAATATAAAAAAACGCATCAATCAACATTTTACTGGTACTAATGCTAAATCTAAAAAAATACAAGATCAAGTAACCACTGTTACTTACGAAGCTACTGGTAGCGAATTAGTTGCGCTTCTAAAAGAAAGTGAAGAAATAAAACGCGTAAAGCCTAAATTTAACCGAGCGTTGCGTCGCTCCATATTTACGCATGCTTTATATAGTTTTAGAGATGAAGAAGACTATCTCAACTTACAAATTGATATTGCAGATGGACGAAAAAAGCCGATAACAACGTTCAGTAATCGCCAAAGTGGAAAAAGTTTTATTACCAAAGCTGTTGAAGATTTTAATTTGTGCCAAAAACTAACGGGACTTTATAAAACTAAAACAAGTTGTTTTAATTACGACATAAAAAGCTGCGAAGGTGCTTGTATTCAAAAAGAGTCTTCAGAATTGTACAACAAACGTGTAGAAGCACTTATAACAAAAAACAGCTATTCTAATAAAAACATGGTCATTATTGATAGAGGTCGCGAAGTAGATGAACGTAGCGCGATTTTGATAGAAAATGGCGTCTTTAAAGGTTTAGGTTTCTTCAATTTAAATTATCAAATAAATAATATTGAGGTTTTAGAATCTATAATAACCCCAATGCAAAACAATAGAGATACACAGCATATCATCCAAAGTTATCTCCGTAGAAATAAACGATTAAAAATCGTTGAATTAGATAGTTCAGAAAAGTAATTAATCTTTTCATTACTTTTGAATACATGAACAACGCATCAAAAAAACATTGGAAATCAAAACTTCATGATATTATTTATGAAGCAGACACGCCTACTGGAAAACTTTTTGATGTTGTTTTATTTATAGCCATTATTGCAAGTATACTATTGGTTATGTTGGAGAGCGTTAATAGTATAGACAAAAATTACCATAATTTTTTAAATATCTCAGAGTGGGTCATTACCATTCTTTTTACTATAGAATATATAGCTAGAATTATTACCGTAAAAAAGCCCATAAAATATATTACAAGTTTTTATGGTGTGATAGACTTACTATCCACTATTCCCAAATATATCTCATTAATATTTGGAGGCGTACATGCGCTTGCCGCCTTACGTGCTTTGCGTTTGCTACGTATTTTCAGAATACTAAAACTGGCACGTTACCTTGGTGCTTCAAACAATTTAGTAACTGCATTAAAAGCAAGTCGCGCAAAAATTTCAGTATTCCTTTTTGCCGTTATCATCGTCGCCATCATCCTAGGAACCATTATGTATCTAGTTGAGGGCGAAGAAAACGGATTTACCAACATCCCAAAAAGTGTATATTGGTGTATTGTAACGCTTACCACTGTTGGTTTTGGCGACATTGCACCACAAACACCTTTAGGTCAGTTTATAGCGTCTCTTGTCATGATTTTAGGTTATGGTATCATAGCAGTTCCAACAGGCATTGTATCGGCAGAATATACTGCTCAAAATAAAAAAGACAAAAGTTCACATCCCAGTGAAAATGTGTCGTTAAATTCACAATCTTGCGAAAATTGTTTAGCAGAGAACCATAAGGATAAATCTGGTTACTGCTACAATTGTGGCGAAAAGCTATATGATTGATTTTTTTGGGCGTTACCACAAGGGTCAGGCTTTCACTACTCGCTCCCTCCTAACGTCGGGGAGCTCAGACATGCCGTTCAATCCTTAACGCGTATATCCGCAAAAATCAGTTACAACCTAAAGTTTGTTTAATCATATATTCAAATTAACTTTACCAAATAAATACATCACATTATAAACTCAAACACAAAATATCTTATATCTATCATTGGTCCAACGGCCATAGGAAAAACAGCACTAAGTATAAAACTAGCGCAACACTTTAATACCGAAATTATTTCGGCAGATTCTCGACAGTTTTTTAAAGAGATGCAAATTGGAACTGCTGCACCAACAAAAGAAGAACTAGCAGCAGCAAAACACCATTTTATTCATCATAAATCTATAAAAGAAAATTACAATGTCGGTGCTTTCGAAAAAGATGCTTTAACATGTTTAAATGACTTATTTAAAGAGCAAGATGTGGTTATTATGGTTGGAGGCTCAGGATTATACGTTGATGCTGTAACAAAAGGTTTAGACCATTTTCCTGAAGTAGATTCAGACATCCGTAAAAAACTAAACAAAGCATTAGAAACAAAAGGGATAGAATCGCTTCAAGAACAATTACAGACTCTAGACCCAATTTCATATAACACCATTGCTGTAGATAATCCACATCGGGTTATACGGGCTTTAGAAATTTGTATGGGCACTGGCAAACCCTATTCCTCTTTTTTAAACAAAGGCAAAGAAAAGCGTCACTTTAAAACTATAACCATTGGATTAACCGCCGAAAGAGAACTAATATACAATCGCATCAACCAGCGTGTAGATATTATGATGCAAGAAGGCTTATTAGAAGAAGTTAAAAAGTTACTTCCTAATAAAAATTTAAACGCATTAAATACTGTTGGCTATAAAGAGTTATTCCATTATCTAAACGGCGAATGGGAACTAGATTTTGCCATTTCAGAAATCAAAAAGAATAGCCGCCGCTTTGCAAAACGTCAACTCACTTGGTTTAAAAAGAATGAAGAAACACTTTGGTTTGATTACTTAAGCGATTTAGAAGCTATTGTTGAATCTATCAACAAAAAAACACGAGAATAAAAAAAATATAATAACTCAATTTACTGCATAACCACATGGCTATACTTGGCATTTACAACAATACTTTTACCACTAGCTAAATTTCCTGTTGAAAAATTAGTGGGGTTTTCTTTTGAAGAATTCTTGGGATGAGACAAACGAGAGTGTGTGCCTTTATACTGCACATTACAATCTACTTTAGGGAACGTAATAACAGCATTACTATTCTGAAGAATGATATTCAAATTATTAAAAGAATCTGCTATATTATAAATTCCTATATCACCAATATTGCCATCAACAACGGCGCTTCCTGTTAGGTTTTCTATATCAACCTTAGAAGATATAGCGTTTAAAACTAAATGAGCTACATGTTCCAATTCAGCATTTTTAACATAATTTAAATTCAGTTCACCCAAATTCCAATGGGTTACAAAAACTGGCGAATATGAAGCATTAATGGAAGTAGAACTTCCATTAATGCTATAAGCTGTAAACTTGGTGTGTGATAAATCCGCTTTTAAATCATCAATATTTGCGGCAAACTCTATTTCGCCATGCCTAACATTAACCTTTATTTTTGCCTTTTTAGGTATTTTGATTTTAATGGTTTTTTTAATATTGGGGTTGGAATTTCCATCTAGCAAATCACTTATTTTTTCTCGGCGTTCCTTAATTAATATGGAACGTTCTTTCGCGTGTTCTTTATGGGCTTTAGTATGCTCTTTATGTGCTTTTACACGTTCTGTTTGAGCAGCCATTCTTTCTGCTTGTGCTTCTATGCGCTCAGCTTGACCTTCCATTTGTTTAGCAAAACGCTCCCCCCAAGCTTCCATGTGTTCTCCAAATTCTTCACCCCATTCTTCTCCAAATTTCTCTCCCCACGCTTCCATTTGCTTTCCATACTTCTCACCCCATTCTTTACCAAACTTGTCTCCCCAAGCTTCCATTTTCTTGGCATAATCTTTTCCATATCTAGATTCAAATTTTTCAGTATACTTCTCTAAATACTTTTCACCATCTTTTTTATAGGCTTTATAATCAAATTGAATATTGTTAACACCTTCAGGCAATTCTGGTAATTCTGGCATTTCAGGCATTTCAGGTAATTCTGGCATCTCTGGCATTTCTGGTAGTTCTGCCAATTCATATTTTAACTCTCTCAATACAGCACCAACCATATCAGCTTCATCATGCCCATCGGTTCTATAAACCCAAGTTTTAGAGCCACTGCCTTTGGTTCTAATGGAAACCAAATCTTTAGTAGCATCAATATCTACTCCCCAAGATTTTAAAGCATTTTCAAGTTCCTCCTTACTTAATTTTTCGCCTTCTATATAAGCTTCAATTTCAACAGTATCCTTATTCCAAGTATCGAATACAATATTGCAATGACTGGTGTTTAAATCAATAGTTACATCCTTATTCACTTTAATAGATTGCGATACTTTGGTCAATTTTTGTTGGGCCATTAAGCTTCCTGTTATAAGAAAACATAAACCCAACAGTTTCAATTTTATGATTGTCTTGTTCATTTTTTGATTTTTTTAGATGGATTGTTTTACTCCTTCAGCATTAGCATCAGAAATATTTAATTGTTTTAATTGTGTTCTTAAACGATACAACAGATTTAAACGAAATTTTAAATTATCTATAAGGGCATTTACCGTTAATTCAGACGGTCCAGATTCTGTTAACTCAACCGATAAGCGTTTATATTCCTTATCAAGTTCATCTAATTGCGCCAAATACCCATCAAACAACTCTTTGGTTTCTGGTGTATATTTAATTTTAGACAATTCTAAGTTTATACTTGCCAAATAATAATCTTCCACCTTTTTTAATCCTGGTGAAACATCTCCCAAAGTTTTTGTTTCCAAGGTATTCGTAGTTGCAACCGTTGTTGGTAAATCTCTTACTTGTGACTGAAAATATTTAAAAGCCCCAAAACTCAATCCCAAAAACACGACCACACTTGCAGCAATTTGCATCCAACTAAATGTTCTGCGTTTTACTGCTGGCAATGCTTCATCTAACTTATCAAGAAATCGTTCTTGATGGTTTTTAGGCATTTTCTCGTTCGTTATGTTGTCATCCTTAAATAACGCTCTAATATCTCGTGCCATTTTTTTTAAGTGTTAACAGTTCTTTTAATTTCCCTTTACCTCTTGATAATTGCGTGCGCGATGCTACTTCAGAAATATCTAGAATCTCCGAAATTTCTTGATGGTCGTACCCTTCAATTAAATACAGCATCACAACATATTGGTACTTGTCCGGTAATGTATTGATAGCATTTTTAACTTCATTTAATGTGATGGCATCATCTACTAACCATTTGTCGTCTTTATCCGTATCGACTACTTTAAGGTGCACCTCATCTAATTCAACAAGTTGATGTTTCTTAGATTTTAAAAAGTCAATACATTTATTAACAACAATACGTTTTAACCAAGCACCAAAAGTAACCTCTGCTTTATATTGATGTAGTTTAGTAAAAGCCTTAATGAAAGCTTCTTGTACAACATCTTCAGCATCTACAGCATCCTTTAAAAATCGTTTAGCAACAATATACATCCCGTCGCAGTACTGGTTGTATAACTGCAATTGTGCTTTCCGATTGTTCTGTTTACATTGTTCTATAATGTCAACTTTAAACATGCTGATTCTACTTTTGGTTTAAGTTAGCTCATTTTAAAGACGATAAAAAAAATGAAGTGTTGCAAAAAGTTAATATTTTTTTCAGATTAAAATTTGGGCGTTACCCTACAGGTCGGGCTATCCACTACAAGTCCTCGTTCCTGCGGGCTTTCCATTACTATCCCTTACGCGCGTTAGCCCGCAATCTTCAGTTTTCAATCATAGTCTCAGTCTCAGTCTCAGTAAAAATAACAGAATTTTTTCATTATTAAATCGAGCAATCCTAAGCGTCTTGGCAACTTTGCGCGAAAAAAAACAGCAAAGTAAGCAATCTTTAGTTTTCAGTTGCAGTTTGCATCCTGTATAACCCTATATAGAGTTGACCGTTTTTCAGTTATTAAATTCATCATTTATTAAAAACACCCCTAAGATTCTCTCAAGAGGGCACCACTCATAACTAATTACTCAAAACTCACAACCATCTGTCTCTTGTCTTCTCCACAACAAAGCTAAATAAATCTACGTTTGTATTTTATAAATTATTACTTTTTAAAGTATCTTTGACCCTTATAAATTGCTCTGTATGAATACCTTTTTAAAACGTATCTTAATTCTTTTATCTATAATAGCTTTAGGGCTATTTTTATATTCTGTTTTTATTGAAAATATTTTCGCAAAGCGATTAAGCCCAAAAGACACCGTAGAATTTAAACTCAATGATTTAAAGCTTAAAGTATTCTACAATAGACCATTCAAAAAAGATAGAGAAATTTTTGGTGCTTTAGTCCCTTTTAATCAAGTCTGGCGGACAGGCGCCAATGAAGCCACCACTTTTGAGACCAACAGAACTCTTGAGGTAAAAGGTGTACCACTGGCTCCTGGAAAATATACATTATGGACGGTACCAAAGGATTCCGTTTGGACTGTTATATTTAATTCGAAGCAATATTCATGGGGTGTAAACGCAGAAATGAAACCTATGTGGGACCCTAACTACGATGTTATAAACATTCAAGTGCCTGTACAAAAACTAAAACGCCCCGTAGAACAGTTTACCATTGCTTTTGATAATTCTACAGATAACCTCTATTTAACCATGGCTTGGGATGTTGTAAAAGTTGCTGTGCCATTAAAATAAGTTTTCTGTCACCGTATCCGTATACCGTTTTTTGAAGAATTTCTTTTAGAAAAAAATGCATTAAAAAAACAAGAACATTATACAAACCTTGAAAATAATTTCCACCAACATAGCAAAACCAACCACCATTATTTGGAATGGGCAAGAAGTTACTACAGGCATTTATAAAACACCTACTACCAGCCCTATTTATTTAGGAACAGAAGAAGTGAAAGGCGATGAAGTTTCAGACCGAAGCGTGCATGGTGGGAAATTTAAAGCCTGTTATTTATTTTCTGAAGTTCATTATCAATATTGGAAATACCTTTACCCCGATTTGGATTGGGATTGGGGCATGTTTGGTGAAAATTTAACAGTCTCTGATTTAGATGAAACCCAAATCTATATTGGTGATATATACAAAATTGGCGATGCCTTAGTGCAAGTTACCCAACCTAGAGAGCCCTGTTTTAAATTTGGTGTTAAGTTTGGCACATCAGATGTTCTAAGTCAATTTATTGCCCATGGTTTCCCTGGAACTTATGTGCGTATTTTAGAAGAAGGACTCGTAAAAACGGGTGATACTTTCAAATGTATTGAACATAAAGAAAATAGCTTGACTACCGCACAACTTTTTAATTTACTATTCGCTAAAAACAAAAATCAAGAGCTTTTAGAAAAAGCGGTAATGAATGATACTTTGCCTCAAAGAAAAAGGGACAAATTGAAACAGTATATAAAATAACACCAAATCAACTTTTGAATAATGGGTTAAATTCGTTTCTATTTCCTTTATATTTCAATAGAAAGTAGCCCCATAACTCATACTATGCTTATATTTTCTATCTTATCTAAAGAAAATATAATTCAAATTCACCTTCACTATTTAAAAATTCATTTGGTGTAACGTTGATTTGGTTTGTTATATCTTTGCCACAAATTATTCTAAATGTCATTCAAAGACTTAAAATTAAACAGACCTTTATTACGAGCTGTAGCTGAAGCAGGATATGATAATCCAACTTTGGTTCAAGAAAAAACAATCCCATTAGTTTTAGATAAAAAAGATATTATAGTTTCAGCACAAACGGGCACTGGTAAAACAGCAGCATTTGCACTGCCTATTTTACAATTATTATTTGACAGACAAGACGCTTCAAAAAAAGGAAAAAAAATTAAAGCTCTTATTGTTAGTCCTACCCGAGAATTAGCCATACAAATTGAGGATAATTTTAAAACCTATAGCACCTACACAAACCTTACAACAACAGTTGTTTATGGTGGCACTTCTATAGAACCACAAAAAGACGTTCTAAATAAAGGCATAGATATTTTAATAGCCACTCCTGGTCGCTTATTGGATTTACACAAGCAAGATATTATCAATCTTGATTATGTTGAAATGCTGGTTTTAGATGAAGCCGATTTAATGCTAGATATGGGTTTTATTGATGATGTAAAAAAAATAGAACGTTTATGTACCAAAGAAAAGCAAGTATTATTGTTTTCGGCAACCATACCTTATAAAGTTGAGCAATTAGCAAATACTATTTTAAATACGCCTGAGCGTGTTGCAGTGGCGACTAATTCATCTACCTCTAAAAATGTAAATCAGTTACTGTACTTTGTTCCTAAAAAGAATAAAATAGAACTGTGTTTGCATCTCTTACGAAATACCATTAAAGGACATATCATCATTTTTAGGCGAACCAAATTTGGTGTAGATAAACTTGAAAAAACGCTTTTAAAAAATGGCTATAAAGCAGATAGTATCCATGGCGATAAAAGTCAGACAGCAAGACAAGATGCTTTAAATAAATTTAAAAAAGGTGACATCAATATTTTAATAGCTACAGATGTTGCAGCAAGAGGTATTGATATTAATGATTTAGATGCAGTCGTAAATTTTGATTTACCCAATGTACCAGAAACCTATGTGCATAGAATAGGTAGAACAGCTAGAGCTGGAAAAAATGGTATGGCCTATTCATTTTGTTCTGCTGATGAAAAAAGTTATGTGCAAACCATACAACAACTTATTCAGCTTCAATTAGATGTTATTGACGAACATCCTTACCCTTTAGACCCAAAAGCAAAACCAATTGTTCATACTTCTAAAAAAACAGGAAGTAAGCACAGGAAAGGACGAAAAAGCGAAGCTTCAAAGAAGAAGAAAAAGCGTTGGTATTAAATATGCAGTTTGAAACCTAAATATTCTATCTAAAACTATTCTTCATTTTTGAAAAACAGTTTTTTACTTTAATGGAAAATCAAAATAAGTATTAGGAAATGGCTCACCCTTAAGTGTAAAATGCCACCATTCTTTAGGATAGTTTCTAAATCCAAATTTCAACATCACAGATTGCAACAACTGTCTATTTGCTTTCTGTTTGTCAGTAATCATATCAAAGTCAACCCAAGATTCCTCTCCAAAAAAATCATAGGGGCTTCCCATATCTAGAGATTCACCTGTATTACCGTTTATTATTGTTAAATCTAGGGTGCTACCTCTACTATGTCCTGATTTTGAAGCAATATATCCTGCTTTAAATAAATGTCGCTTTTTAACATTTGGATAAAATATTTGTTTATTGATAGTGTCATCTAATTTCCTAGCCCATTGTACAAAATAATTTACTGCCTGCTGCGGTCTATAACCATCATAAACTTTTAAACACAAATTTTGTTCTTGTAATACTTCATGAACTAATTTTAAAGCATTTGCAGTTTCCTTCGTTAAAATAAGCTTATTAGAGTAATAACCTTCAATAGGTTTACCTACAAAATTATTTGAAGTAAAATAGCGTAACTCTACTTCCAAATCAGGAATAACATCTTCAACATATACAAAACCTTTTGGTAGTTGAGCATACAGACTAGAAAAAACTAAACAGACCAAAAAAATTAAAGTATACTTCATTCTTATTTTGAATTACGCTAATTTAGAAAATAAAAGAATATGCTATTTGAAAGCCCCATAAATTTAAAAATGAAAGATGCTGATGTGATTTATTACCCAAATTTCTTCCATCAAAGTTTAGCTGATACACTTTTTGAAAATTTATTAAGCCAAATGAACTGGAAACAAGATTCCATAACCGTTTTTGGAAAAACACATTTACAACCTCGTTTAACTGCATTTTATGCCAACAACAAGAATGAATATAAATATAGTAATATTATTATGCAACCACATCCTTTTAGCGGTGATTTACTTAAAATTAAAAATAACATTGAAACAGCTTTAAATATAGATTTCACTAGTTGTTTAGCCAATTTATATCGCGATGGAAAAGATAGCAATGGTTGGCATGCTGATGACGAAAAAGAGTTAGGAGAAAGTCCAATCATAGCTTCTGTTTCTTTTGGCGCAGAACGCATATTTCATTTTAAACATAAGTTTGACAACGCTCTAAAAACAAAGCTCATTTTACAGCACGGAAGTCTTTTATTGATGCAAGGAGAAACACAAGCATACTGGCTTCATCAAATACCAAAAACACAAAAACATATTGGAAAACGAATCAATTTAACATTTAGAATTATTGCATAAAAAAGCCGAGTTCCCTCAAACTCGGCTTCTTTTCAATTTGCTTTTTATATTATGATGCTAGATTTGGGGTTTCCATTTTTAACAACATAATGCAAATATTAATTAATTAATCCATTGAACTAAAAAGTGTGTTATTTAGTACACTCCAAATATAGAATTATTAAACACATCTAAACGATTAAATGCATTTAAAATCGATGAAATACCTAAAATTTTAACATTTAAATGTAGTCTTATCGGTATTATCGATGAAATGCATTAATATCAGACTAAATAAATAAAAAGAAATTGTCAGAAATAAAAAAAAGCACCTTAAATAAGATGCTTTTTTTACTAACTAACCAACCAAAATATGAATTACAATTCATAAGTTTAAAGTAACCACTCAATAAACTTTCTATTTGAATGTAATCATAATGTATAAAGCAATACTCGTGCCAAACTGAATTAAATCTTTATTTTCTTTTTTTCTTTATTATGGTACTTTGTAGCAACAAATTTGACTTATGCAAAACCAACCTTTATTTACGGACGATACTATAGTTTTTGGATTATTAATGCTTGCCCTTGGTTTCATTTTTTATACAGAATCGAGAACATCGGGGTTTTGGCACAAATTTTATAAGATAGTCCCTGGTTTATTTATGGCGTACATGATTCCTGCTTGTTTTACAACATTAGGGCTCATAGCTCCTGAATGGGAAACTACTAATAAATCTGGAGAAATCATTACACACAGCTCTAATTTGTATTATGTATCTAGTCGTTATCTGTTGCCTGCGGCTTTAGTATTAATGACTTTAAGTATTGACCTTAAAGCTGTGTTTAATTTAGGGTGGAAAGCATTAATTATGTTCTTTACAGGAACCATAGGTATAATTATTGGTGGCCCTATAGCGATTTTATTAATCTCTATGGTTTCTCCTGAAACTGTTGGCGGAATTGGTCCAGATGCTGTTTGGAGAGGGCTTTCTACTCTAGCGGGTAGCTGGATTGGTGGTGGTGCTAATCAAACCGCTATGCTAGAAATATATGGTTATAATCAAAAACTTTATGGAGGCATGGTGTTTGTTGATATCGTGGTTGCAAATATCTGGATGGCATTATTATTAATTGGAATAGGAAAAAGAGAACGTATCAATAAATGGTTAAAAGCAGATACATCATCAATAGAAGCGTTAAAAGAAAAAGTATCTGATTTTTCTGAAAAAGTAAAACGTAACCCTAGCTTAACAGATTTAATGATTATTGCTGCCATTGCATTTGGTACAGTAAGTATTGCTCATTTATGCTCAAACTTCTTAGGTCCATTTTTTGATAATGTTGTTGCGAACATAGAATCACCAACAACTAGAAATATTTTTACCTTTTTAAGTTCAAAATTCTTTTGGATGATAAGCACATCTACGATAATTGCAATCTTATTGTCATTTACAAAAGCTAAAACTTATGAAGGTGCAGGAGCTAGTAAATTTGGTAGTGTATTTATATATATTCTAGTCGCTTCAATCGGAATGAAAATGGATTTAACTCTTATTTTCGACAATGTGGGCTTAATTGCCATAGGTGTTGTTTGGATGAGTATTCATGCTGTGCTCTTAATTATCGTAGCTAAACTAATAAAAGCACCTTATTTCTTTTTGGCCGTTGGTAGCCAAGCTAATGTTGGAGGTGCGGCATCTGCTCCAATTGTTGCATCGGCATTTCATCCTTCATTAGCTACGGTTGGTGTTCTACTAGCTGTATTTGGTTATGCCGTAGGCACCATAGCTGCAATTGCTTGTACTATTTTAATGGAATTAGCTGCAACAAGCTAGCTTTTAAATAAAATTTTAAGATATTTACGCTCTTAAATTTTAGAAATGAAAAAAACAGCATTCTTACTTCTTGCTTTTTTATTAGCGGCATGTGGAGAGAAACAACACGACTTAACTGTAAAAGCCAATATAGAAGGATTAAAAAAAGGAACCGTTTATCTTAAAAAGATAAAAGACACCACACTAATAACTATTGACTCACTGGTTATAAATGGCAATTCCATTTTTGAGCTACATAGTCCTATAGATACTCCTGAAGTTTTCTATCTATATTTAGATAAGCATAGTACTGAAAAAGATAGAATTACATTTTTTGCGGATAAAGGCATTACAGAAATTAATACAACACTGAAAAACTTTGTTTTTGATGCAAAAATAAAAGGTTCAGAACAGCAAAAAAAGCTAGAAGAATACAGAGCTATTATTTCTAGAATAAACAATCGAAACCTAGAATTGATTAAAGAAAGTTTTGAAGCTCAAAAAGAGGGCGATACTGCAAAGTTTAATGCTGTCCTAAAAGAATCTGACGGGGCTTTAAAACGAAAATACTTATATACAGTAAATTTTGCATTAAATAATAAAGATAGTGAAGTAGCTCCTTATTTGGCACTTACCGAAATATACAACGCACAAGTAAGATTCTTAGACACCATAAACAATTCATTAACTACAAAAGTTAGAGCGTCTAAATATGGAAAAGAATTAAACTTATTTATTGAGAAAATAAAGAAAAACGAAAAAACCAATTAATTATTGGTATAACAAAATATCCTCATAAAAAAAAACCTCACATTAAGTGAGGTTTTTTTTATGAGCCGATGGAGGGACTCGAACCCACGACCTGCTGATTACAAATCAGCTGCTCTAGCCAGCTGAGCTACATCGGCGTTTTTGTGGGTGCAAATATAATCGCAAAAATAATATTTGCAAGCTCTCCACTAAAAATTTTATCCTAATTTATTAATTTTCTCAATTAAAGCTCTTCCTTTTGTTTCTAACTCAGTATTGATAGCTTTAAAATGCGCTTTTGGATTATCAACATTTTTAGCATTTACCTTTACTATTAACTCATCAAAAGTTTCAATTGCCTCATCAATAATTGCTTCACTTTTCTTGGTGTCTTTGTCTGTATTCGAGTATTCCCAAACATAAACTGCTTCTATAATATCGCCTAAAACATAATTGATATCTTTTTTTAGGTCTCTAACATTTGCCATTTTTTGTGTTTTTAAAATTTCAACAAAAATAAGTAATTATTTCCCAGAATAGGTTACAAAATTTCTTGGAGTTTCATAAAGTGTAACTTCTAACTCTAATTGTTTATCAATTTTTGGTTTTATCTTGTTATAAATTATAACCGCAATGTTTTCAGCAGTAGGGTTTAAGTCTTTAAAATCAAGGACTTCAACATTTAAATTTTTATGATCGAAAGCATCTTCAACTTCACTTTTTATAATTTCTTTTAAAACTTTCATATCAATAACATATCCAGTTTCATTATCAATTTCACCTGTTACACTTACAATCAATTCGTAATTATGCCCATGAAAATTAGGATTATTACATTTCCCAAAAATGGCGTCGTTTTTCTCGAAACTCCAGTCTTTTCTGTACAACCGATGCGCTGCATTAAAATGTGCTTTTCTACTAACTGTTACTTTCATTAAGTTCCTATATTTATATGTTCGTAGAATTTATCAAAAATCACTTTAAACCATTCTGTATATAACTCAGGATGTAATGATATATCAACTTTTACGTCTTCCAAAGGCATCCATTTCCAACTTGCAACTTCATCTATATTAATAACCGGTTCACTATTGTATTTACCTAACATAACATGATCATATTCATGCTCAGTTAAACCATTATCAAAAGGTGCTTTATAAATAAATGAAATGGTTTCTTTCAAATCTACTACAAAGCCCATTTCTTCTTGTAAACGCCTTCTCCCTGCTTGAATATTGGTTTCGCCATCTCTTTGATGACTACAACAGGTATTCGTCCAAAGTCCTGGTGAATGATATTTATTTAGCGCACGTTGTTGCAACATTAGTTCGTTTTTATCATTAAAAACAAAAACCGAAAAAGCACGATGCAACAATGCCTTTTCATGTGCTTCCATTTTAGACATTAAACCAATTTGCTCATCCATTTCGTTAACAAGGATTACTTTTTCTTCTTTCATCTGTTAATTTCTATTTTCAATTTAGGTCAGATGTAATGCGTCAATAAACATATCGGTTGGCATCAACTTAATGTTATTTCTCATTTCATAGTTAAACAAAAATACAAACAAAATTATAACTTGTTAAATTACATTCTAATAAATATAAAAGCATTAAGATTGGGTATTTTAATTGAAGTTATTAATAGTATCTTTGCAACCCATTTGTATAAACATTTATGAGTTTTTTAAAAGAAATAGAACGCAGACGAACCTTTGGTATCATTTCCCACCCTGATGCTGGAAAAACCACTTTAACAGAAAAACTACTTCTTTTTGGTGGCGCTATACAAGAAGCAGGAGCTGTAAAAAGTAATAAAATTAAGAAAGGTGCTACCAGTGATTTTATGGAGATTGAGCGCCAACGTGGTATTTCGGTTGCTACTTCTGTTTTGGCTTTTGAATATGATGGTATTAAAATAAACATTCTTGATACACCTGGGCATAAAGATTTTGCAGAAGACACCTTTAGAACCCTTACTGCTGTTGATAGTGTAATAGTAGTTATTGATGTAGCAAAAGGTGTTGAGGAACAAACTGAAAAATTAGTTGAAGTTTGTAGAATGCGAAATATCCCTATGATTGTATTCATTAATAAAATGGATAGAGAGGGAAAAGATGCTTTTGATCTATTAGATGAAGTTGAGCAAAAATTAGGCTTAAAAGTGGTGCCTCTAAGTTTCCCGATAGGTATGGGTTATGATTTTAAGGGTATTTATAATATTTGGGAGAAAAACCTCAACCTTTTTAGTGGAGATAGCAGAAAAGATATTGAAGAAACCATTGAGATTTCAGATTTGACCTCTCCTGAATTAGATAAATTAGTTGGAGAAAAAGCAGCCAATACTTTACGTGAAGAAATTGAACTTGTTGAAGGCATTTATCCTGAATTTGATAAAGCTAAATATCTAAATGGAGAACAACAACCTGTGTTCTTTGGTTCTGCTTTAAATAACTTTGGAGTTAGGGAATTATTAGATTGTTTTGTTGAAATTGCTCCTAAACCAAGACCAAAACAGAGTGAAGAGCGTTTGGTTGACCCAAAAGAAGATAAGTTTACAGGATTTGTATTTAAAATACATGCTAATATGGATCCTAACCATAGAAACCGTTTAGCTTTTGTTAAAATTGTTTCTGGAGAATTTAAACGTAATGCACCTTATTTACACGTTAGGAATAATAAAAAAGTAAAATTTTCCAGCCCTAATGCTTTTTTTGCTGAAAAGAAAGAAATAGTGGATATCTCCTACCCTGGTGATATTGTTGGTTTACAAGACACCGGAACTTTTAAAATTGGTGATACTTTAACCGAAGGTGAAATTTTAAACTATAAAGGTGTTCCTAGTTTTTCGCCAGAACATTTTAGATATATTAACAATGCAGACCCTTTAAAATCTAAACAACTAACTAAAGGCGTAGACCAACTCATGGATGAAGGTGTTGCCCAATTGTTTACTTTAGAACTTAATGGCAGAAAAGTAATCGGTACCGTTGGAGCGCTTCAATATGAAGTCATTCAATATAGATTAGAGCATGAGTACGGAGCAAAATGTACTTATGAAAACCTAAATGTTTTTAAAGCATGTTGGGTTGATCCTAAAAACTCTAAAACTGACGAATACAAAGAATTTATTAGAGTTAAACAACGCTTTTTAGCTAAAGACAAACAAAATCAACTTGTGTTTTTAGCTGATTCATCATTTTCATTACAGATGACACAGCAAAAATATCCAAATATTAAACTTCACTTTACTTCAGAATTTGATTAAAACAAGATGTATATCGTTTATTAATAAGTTCAAAAGGTCTTTTTAACGAGTATTCTAAACACTTAACTACTCTATTTTTAAATTTAGGGAATACATCATAAACCCCAAAATGATTAAACTATG
Source organism: Algibacter agarivorans (assembly GCF_039543245.1). Lineage (NCBI taxonomy): Bacteria > Pseudomonadati > Bacteroidota > Flavobacteriia > Flavobacteriales > Flavobacteriaceae > Algibacter > Algibacter agarivorans. The sequence goes on along the minus strand of NZ_BAABJJ010000028.1, from coordinate 32,414 downwards.
AAAATTAGCGATAAAGAATTCAGCAATGCTGATATCACTGTAACCTACGACCCTTGTGTATGTACTCAATCCGAAACTTGTGCCAAAGAACTTTCCAATGTTTTTAGAAATTCAGTAATCCCTTGGGTTGACCTAGATGGCGCTTCTTCTGAAAAAACAATAAAACAGGTAAAAAAATGCCCATCTGGTGCATTACAATTTTACGCTAATAAAGAAGTGGCTTAATATTATTCAAATTGGTATTAGTGAAATCTGCCATAAAAAAAAGCCTTTGAAAATATTTTCAAAGGCTTTTTTTTTTTTATGCTTGACCCGTTGGCCCAAAATTTAATGGTATTGGTGGTTGTTCATAATCTTTAATTTCTCCATGAGCGCTTTCAAATCTAGCGACATTATCTGCTAAAGCTTTTAGTAGACGCTTAGCGTGTTGGGGCGTTAGTATTATTCGAGATTTAACCTTGCTTTTTGGCACTCCAGGCATAATGTTTACAAAGTCAACAACAAATTCAGAAACTGAATGATTTATTATTGCTAAGTTGGAATATGTCCCTTCTGCAACCTTCTCATCAAGCTCAATATTAATTTGACCTTGCTTTTTATTATCTTTTTCGTCTGCCATAATCTTAATAACTTAATTTAATTAAAAAAGCCTTCAAGTTAATTTACATGAAGGCTTTTGTTTTATAGATTTCCGCCTTCCTGCCTACCAGCAGGCAGGCGCGGGAAGACAATATTTAATTATAATTTAATTCTTGTTTTACTTGCATCATTTCGTCAAACTCTTCTTTAGAGCCAACAATAATGTCTTTGTAAGTTCTCATACCTGTACCTGCTGGAATTCTATGTCCAACAATTACATTTTCTTTCAAGCCTTCTAAAGAATCAACTTTACCAGCTACTGCTGCTTCATTAAGAACTTTAGTTGTTTCCTGGAACGATGCCGCAGAAATAAATGACTTAGTTTGAAGCGATGCTCTTGTAATACCTTGTAGTATTGGCGTAGCCGTTGCTGGTTGTGCATCTCTAGCTACTACAAGATTTTTATCTTCACGACGTAATATAGAATTTTCATCTCTTAAATCACGAGGCGAAATAATTTGTCCTGCTTTAAGATTTACTGAATCTCCTGCATCTTCAATAACTTTCATTCCAAAGATATCATCATTTTCTTTAATGAAATCTGCTTTATGAGCCAATTGATCTTCTAAGAATATAGTATCACCAGAATCAATGATTCTAACTTTACGCATCATTTGTCTTACAACAACTTCAAAGTGCTTATCATTAATTTTAACACCTTGTAAACGATATACTTCTTGTACTTCGTTAACTAAGTATTGTTGAACCGCTGAAGGGCCTTTGATATTTAAAATATCGTTAGGCGTAATAGAACCATCAGACAAAGGCATACCTGCTTTTACATAATCATTTTCTTGTACAAGAATTTGATTAGATAACTTTACTAAGTATTTTTTAACATCACCTAACTTAGATTCTACTATAATCTCACGGTTACCTCTTTTGATTTTTCCGAAAGAAACCACACCATCAATAGCGCTTACAACTGCTGGATTAGATGGGTTACGAGCTTCAAACAACTCGGTTACACGTGGTAAACCTCCTGTAATATCACCTGCTTTTGCAGATTTACGAGGAATCTTAACTAAAATCTTACCAACAATAATTTTCTCACCATCATCAATCATTAAGTGAGCTCCTACTGGTAAATTATATGAACGTATAGTTTCACCTTTAGAATCTTCAATTATTAGTGTTGGAATAAGCTTTTTGTTTCTAGATTCAGAAATCACTTTTTCTTGGAAACCAGTTTGCTCATCAATTTCAACTTGATAGGTAACCCCTTGTTCAATGTTTTCATACCTCACTTTACCAGCAAATTCTGAAATAATTACACCGTTATAGGGATCCCAAGTACAAATCACATCACCTTTACTTAATTTATCGCCATTCTTAACATTAATAGTTGACCCGTAAGGAATATTATTTGTACTTAAAACAATACCTGTTTTCTTGTCTGTTAGCTTAAGTTCAGATGTTCTAGAAATAACGATATCAATATCATTACCTTCATTATCTTGACCTTTAACTGTTTTTAAATCTTCAATTTCTGCAATACCATCAAACTTAACAGCCAATTTATTATCTTCAGAAATGTTACCAGCAATACCACCTACGTGGAACGTACGTAATGTTAACTGTGTACCAGGTTCACCAATAGACTGTGCAGCAACTACACCAACAGCTTCACCACGTTGTACCATTTTCCCAGTAGCTAGGTTACGTCCATAGCATTTAGAGCAAATACCTTTTAAAGCTTCACAAGTTAATGCTGAACGTACTTCTACACTCTCGATTGGAGAGTATTGGATAGCTTTAGCAATATCATCTTCGATTAATTGACCAGCTGAAACTAACAACTCATCAGTTAATGGATTATGTACATCATTTAATGATACACGACCAACGATTCTTTCTTCTAAAGTTTCAACAACTTCATCATTTTTCTTCAATGGTTCAACTTCAACACCTCTAAGCGTACCACAATCTTCTGTATTGATTATAACGTCTTGAGAAACATCTACTAAACGACGTGTTAAATAACCTGCATCGGCAGTTTTAAGTGCTGTATCGGCAAGACCTTTACGTGCACCGTGAGTAGAAATAAAGTATTCCAAAATTGAAAGTCCTTCTTTAAAGTTAGAAAGAATTGGGTTTTCAATAATCTCTCCTCCACCTGCATTAGATTTTTTAGGTTTTGCCATTAATCCACGCATACCTGTAAGCTGACGAATCTGTTCTTTAGATCCACGAGCTCCAGAATCAAGCATCATAAACACCGAGTTGAATCCTTGTTGATCTTCACGAATACGTTTCATTGACAATTCGGTCAATTCTGCATTTGTTGAGGTCCAGATATCAATAACTTGGTTATATCGTTCGTTGTTGGTAATAAGTCCCATATTATAGTTACCTGTAATACCATCAACTAAACCATTGGCTTTATCAATCATGCCTTGTTTTTCTGGCGGAATGATAATATCTCCTAAACTGAATGACAATCCGCCTTGGAATGCAAATTTAAACCCTAAAGTTCTAATTGCGTCTAAGAAATCTGCTGTTTCAGGAACTGATGTTACTTTAAGAATATCACCAATAATATCTCTTAATGACTTTTTAGTCAATACTTCATTAATATATCCTGCTGCTTGCGGTACATTTTGATTAAATAACACACGCCCTACTGTTGTTTCAATAATCATAGGAGCAAGTTTACCATCTTCGTTAATATCAATGGTTCTTACTTTAATCCCTGCATTTAAATCTACTCTTTGCTCATTGAAGGCTATTTCAACTTCCTCTGGAGAATAGAACGTTAATCCTTCACCTTGAATTGGCACTTCTGGAGTAGATTTACGTAACTTAGTCATATAATACAGACCAAGAACCATATCCTGAGAAGGTACTGTAACTGGTGAACCATTTGCTGGATTTAAGATATTATGAGATGCCAACATTAATAATTGACATTCTAAAATAGCTTCTGGCCCAAGTGGTAAATGTACCGCCATTTGGTCACCATCAAAATCTGCGTTAAATGCTGTACACACTAATGGGTGCAACTGGATGGCTTTCCCTTCAATTAATTTTGGTTGGAAAGCTTGTATACCCAACCTGTGTAGTGTAGGAGCACGGTTAAGTAGTACTGGATGTCCTTTAAGAACATTTTCCAAGATATCCCAAACCACTGGCTCTCTTTTATCTATAATTTTCTTTGCAGATTTTACTGTTTTTACAATACCTCTTTCAATTAATTTTCTAATTACGAAAGGTTTGTATAATTCAGCTGCCATATTTTTAGGCAATCCACATTCAAATAATTTTAATTCTGGTCCAACAACAATTACCGAACGTGCAGAATAATCAACACGCTTACCAAGTAAGTTTTGACGGAAACGCCCTTGCTTACCTTTAAGTGAATCTGATAATGATTTTAATGGTCTGTTAGAATCTGTTTTTACAGCAGAAGATTTACGTGTGTTATCAAACAATGAATCAACAGATTCTTGTAACATACGTTTTTCATTACGCAAAATAACTTCTGGTGCTTTTATCTCAACTAGTCTTTTTAAACGGTTGTTTCTGATAATGACACGACGATATAAATCATTTAAATCAGACGTTGCGAAACGGCCACCATCTAACGGTACTAAAGGACGTAATTCTGGTGGAATGATTGGCACAACTTTCATAATCATCCATTCTGGACGATTTTCTCTGTTATTGTTAGATTCACGTAATGCTTCAACAACTTGCAAACGCTTTAAAGCTTCCGTTTTACGTTGTTTAGATGTTTCTGTGTTTGCTTTATGACGTAATTCATAAGACAAAGCTTGTAAATCTATTCTTGCTAATAAATCAATTAAACATTCAGCACCCATTTTGGCTAAAAACTTGTTTGGGTCTTCATCATCTAAATACTGATTGTCTTGCGGAAGTGCTTCAAGAATATTTAAGTATTCTTCTTCGGTTAAGAAGTCCATTTTTTGTAATGGTTCACCTTCTTCATTTTTGGCATTACCTGGTTGAATTACTACGTAACGTTCGTAGTAAATTATCATATCTAATTTCTTAGAAGGTAATCCTAATAAATAACCTATTTTGTTTGGTAATGAACGGAAGTACCAAATGTGAGCAACAGGTACAACAAGGTTGATGTGCCCTACTCTATCACGACGTACTTTCTTTTCGGTTACTTCTACACCACAACGGTCGCAGACAATACCTTTATAACGGATTCTTTTATATTTACCACAAGCACATTCGTAATCCTTTACAGGACCAAAAATACGCTCACAGAACAAACCATCACGTTCTGGTTTGTGAGTTCGATAATTGATAGTTTCTGGTTTTAAAACCTCACCTCTAGACTCTGCTAAAATAGACTCTGGTGACGCTAAACCAATGGAGATTTTATTAAATCTCTTTACTGTATGCTTATCTTGTTTTCTTGCCATTTTTCTTAACTTTTCAGTCTCAGCCTAAGTATTCAGTATCTAGCATAAACTGCTAACTGGACACGGTGACTGCCAACTATTTTTTACTCCTCTAATCTGATATCCAAACCTAAACCTTTCAATTCGTGCATAAGTACGTTGAATGATTCTGGTAATCCTGGATCTGGCATTGGTTCACCTTTTACGATTGCTTCGTAAGTTTTGGCTCTACCAATTACATCATCAGATTTTACAGTTAAAATCTCACGTAGAGTACTTGATGCTCCATAAGCTTCAAGTGCCCAAACTTCCATCTCACCAAAACGCTGACCACCAAATTGTGCTTTACCACCAAGAGGTTGTTGTGTGATTAATGAGTAAGGTCCAATAGAACGTGCGTGCATTTTATCATCAACCATGTGACCAAGTTTCAGCATGTAAATCACACCAACAGTTGCTGGTTGATCAAAACGCTTTCCTGTTCCACCATCGTATAAATAAGTATGTCCGTATCTTGGAATTCCAGCTTCATCTGTAAACTCGTTGATTTGATCTATAGTTGCTCCATCAAAAATTGGAGTTGCATAAGTACGATCTAATTTTTGACCAGCCCATCCAAGAACTGTTTCATAAATCTGACCGATATTCATACGAGACGGTACACCAAGTGGGTTTAATACAATATCAACAGGCGTTCCATCTTCTAAGAAAGGCATATCTTCTTGACGAACAATACGAGCCACAATACCTTTATTACCGTGACGTCCTGCCATTTTATCACCCACTTTAAGTTTACGTTTCTTAGCAATGTAAACTTTAGCGAGTTTGATAATTCCTGCCGGTAACTCATCACCTACAGAAATGGTAAACTTCTCTCGGCGCAACGATCCTTGTAAATCGTTCTCTTTAATTTTGTAATTGTGAATTAAATCAGCAACCAAATTATTGGTATGCTCATCAGTAGTCCATTTTCCAGATACTAAATGCGCATAATCATCAACAGCATTTAACATCTTAAGTGTGAATTTTTTACCTTTTGGTAATACTTCTTCACCTAAATCGTTAAAAATACCTTGAGCAGTTTTTCCATTTACAATAGCAAAAAGCTTTTCGATTAAAACATCTTTTAAATCATCAAACTTTCTATCATATTGAGCTTCTAAAGCTAGAATATCATCTTTATCCTGAGCTCTTTTACGCTTATCTTTTACAGCTCTTGCGAACAATTTCTTTTCGATTACAACACCGTGTAATGACGGAGACGCTTTTAAAGACGCATCTTTTACATCACCAGCTTTATCTCCAAAAATGGCACGTAATAACTTTTCTTCTGGTGTTGGATCAGATTCTCCCTTAGGTGTAATTTTACCAATTAGGATATCGCCAGGTTTAACCTCGGCACCAACACGAATCATTCCGTTTTCATCTAAATCTTTAGTAGCTTCTTCTGAAACATTAGGAATATCATTGGTTAATTCTTCATTACCTAATTTAGTATCTCTTACATCAAGAGAATACTCATCAATATGAATAGATGTAAAGATATCTTCACGTACTACTTTCTCAGAAATTACAATAGCATCCTCAAAGTTATACCCTTTCCAAGGCATGAAGGCTACTTTCATATTTCTACCTAAAGCAAGCTCTCCTTTTTGAGTGGCATAACCTTCACATAAAACTTGACCTTTAGTAACTTTATTTCCTTTAACCACAATTGGTTTAAGATTGATCGAAGTCCCTTGGTTTGTTTTTCTGAATTTCACTAATTGATATGTTTTAATATCACTATCAAAACTTACTTTAGCTTCATCCTCTGTACGGTCGTATCTAATTTTAATTTCATTGGCATCTACGTAAAGTACTTCACCATTTCCTTCCGCATTAATTAAAACACGGGAATCTGATGCTACTTGACGTTCTAGACCTGTACCAACTATTGGCGCTTGAGGCAATAATAATGGTACAGCTTGACGCATCATGTTTGATCCCATCAAGGCTCTATTCGCATCATCATGCTCTAAAAATGGAATTAATGATGCCGAAATAGATGATATTTGATTTGGCGCTACATCAGTATAATGTAATCCTGCTGGATCAATTACTGGGAAGTCACCTTCCATTCTAGCAATTACCTTTTCATGTAAAATCTTTCCGTTGTCATCAACTTCAACGGTTGCTTGAGCGATTAGTTTATCTTCCTCTTCTTCAGCACTTAAATATATTGGTGCGTTCTTAATATCAACGACACCATCGGTTACTTTTCTATAAGGGGTTTCAATGAATCCCATAGAATTCACTTTAGCAAAAACTGAAAGTGAAGAAATTAAACCAATATTTGGTCCCTCAGGAGTTTCAATAGGACATAAACGTCCGTAGTGTGTATAGTGAACATCACGTACTTCAAAACCTGCTCTTTCTCTTGATAGACCTCCAGGCCCAAGAGCTGACAAACGACGCTTATGCGTGATTTCGGCTAGTGGATTGGTTTGATCCATAAATTGAGACAACTGGTTTGTTCCAAAAAATGAATTAATTACTGACGATAATGTCTTAGCATTAATTAAATCGATTGGAGTAAACACCTCGTTATCACGAACGTTCATACGTTCACGAATAGTACGTGCCATACGTGCTAAACCAACACCAAATTGAGATGATAATTGCTCACCTACAGTACGTACACGACGGTTTGATAAGTGATCAATATCATCAATCTCAGCTTTAGAATTGATAAGCTCGATTAAATATTTTATAATCGTTATAATATCTTCTTTGGTAAGCACTTGCTTATCCATTCCGATATCTAACTGTAATTTTTTGTTCATTCTGTAACGTCCAACTTCCCCTAAAGAGTATCGTTGGTCAGAAAAGAATAATTTATCTATGATACCACGTGCTGTTTCCTCATCCGGCGGCTCAGCGTTACGTAATTGTCTATAAATATGTTCAACGGCCTCTTTTTCAGAGTTTGTTGGATCTTTTTGAAGTGTGTTATGAATAATAGCATAATCACCTTGTTCTGCACTTTCTTTATGTAAAAGGATAGTTTTTACATCAGCTTCAAGAATTTCTTCAATATTTTCTTTATCTATAACCGTATCACGATCAAGCACAATTTCATTACGCTCAATAGATACAACCTCACCAGTATCTTCATCAACAAAATCTTCATGCCATGTATTCAACACACGTGCGGCCAATTTTCTTCCTACGTATTTCTTTAGTCCAGATTTCGATACTTTAACTTCTTCAGCTAAATCAAAAATCTCTAAAATATCTTTATCACGCTCAAATCCGATAGCACGGAAAAGCGTTGTAACAGGTAGTTTCTTTTTTCTATCAATGTAGGCATACATTACTTGATTGATGTCTGTAGCAAACTCAATCCAAGATCCTTTGAATGGTATCACCCTTGCTGAATATAACTTTGTTCCATTGGCATGGAAAGATTGACCAAAGAAAACACCAGGTGAACGGTGTAATTGAGATACAACAACACGTTCTGCACCGTTGATACAAAACGTACCAGAAGGCGTCATGTAAGGTATAGTTCCTAAGTACACATCTTGAACAATGGTCTCGAAATCCTCATGTTCAGGGTCGGTACAATATAACTTTAACCTTGCTTTTAGCGGAACGCTATAGGTAAGTCCTCTTTCAATACACTCTTCAATAGCATATCTTGGTGGATCTACGAAGTAATCTAAAAATTCTAAAACGAATTGATTACGTGAATCTGTAATTGGAAAGTTTTCCATGAAGGTATTATATAAACCTTCATCACCTCTTTCTTCAGATTTTGTTTCTAATTGGAAAAAATCCTGGAAGGATTTAATCTGAATATCCAAAAAGTCTGGATAATCTGTCTTATTTACAATAGACGAGAAATTTAATCTTTCAGCTTGTGTTGATAACATCAATGGACGGAATTATGATTAAAAAATAATGATAGTGCTTTAAAACACTAATTAAACTGCAAAAAACAAGTCAATTATTATGAGTTGTTTTCTAATACATTTAGCGTACATATATTATACGCAAAATGGTCTAGGTCTGATAGCACATGCTCCAGACCTAAACCTTTATGTTTTTGAGTTGTTAAGCTTACTTTAACTCAACCTCAGCTCCAGCTTCTTCTAAAGATGCTTTTAAAGCCTCAGCTTCATCTTTAGTTACAGCTTCTTTGATTGCACTTGGTGCATCATCAACTAAACCTTTAGCTTCTTTTAAACCTAAACCAGTTAATTCTTTAACTAATTTTACAACAGCTAATTTAGAACCACCTGCTGCTTTTAAAATAACATCAAATTCAGTTTGAGCTTCTTCAGCTTCTCCACCTCCAGCAGGACCAGCCACAGCAACTGCAGCAGCAGCAGCAGGCTCGATACCATACTCATCTTTTAATATAGTTGCTAACTCATTTACCTCTTTTACAGTAAGGTTAACTAATTGTTCTGCGAAATCTTTTAAATCTGCCATTTTTCTATCGTTTTAATAATTTTGTAATAATATATTTGTAATAAAGTGCGTACTATTTAATACTACTATCCTTCTTTTTCAGATAGTGTTTTAAGAATTCCAGCTATAGTTCCTCCACTTGATTTAAGTGCAGAAATAACATTTTTAGCAGGCGATTGTAATAGTCCAACAATCTCTCCAATCAATTCTTCTTTAGATTTGATATCTACTAACATGTCTAATTGCTCATCGCCAATATAAACAGCTTCCTCAATAAACGCGCCTTTTAATAAAGGTTTGTCAGATTTTTTACGGAACGTTTTTATCAACTTAGCTGGTACATTACCTGTTTCGGAATACATCACAGATGTATTTCCTTTAAGCACTGTTGGAAGCTCTCCAAACTCTCTGTCTGAAGCTTCCATTGCTTTTGCAAGTAATGTGTTTTTAACAACTGCCATTTTTACGTTTGCTTTAAAAGCAGCACGACGTAAATTTGAGGTTGTACCTGCGTTTAATCCTGAAATATCTGCTAGGTAGATATTTGCATTATTAGCTAATTCTGCAGTTAAGTCCTCAATTACTTGTGATTTTTCTTCTCTTGTCATAATTTAAAGTTTTAACTTAATTAACCAATTTTAGGATCAACAGCAATACTTGGGCTCATTGTAGAAGACATAAATATGCTTTTTACGTAAACTCCTTTTGCAGTTGTCGGTTTTAGTTTCATTAATGTTGTTAATAATTCATTTGCATTTCCTGCAATTTTATCAGCACTAAATGATGCTTTTCCAATAGCAGCGTGTACAATACCAGTTTTATCAACTTTAAAGTCAATTTTACCAGCTTTTACCTCTGTTACAGCTTTAGCAACATCCATAGTTACCGTACCAGTTTTTGGGTTAGGCATTAAACCACGAGGGCCTAACACACGTCCTAAAGGACCTAATTTACCCATAACACTTGGCATAGTAATAATAACATCAACGTCTGTCCAACCACTCTTGATTTTATCAAGATACTCGTCTAAACCAACGTAATCTGCTCCAGCTTCTTTAGCTTCGGCTTCTTTATCTGGTGTTACTAATGCTAATACTTTCATATCTTTACCAGTACCATGTGGTAATGAAACCACACCTCTTACCATTTGATTAGCTTTACGTGGATCTACTCCTAAACGCACTGCTAAATCAACTGATGCGTCGAACTTAGTATTGGTAATCTCTTTTATTAATGCTGATGCTTCATCAACAGAATAGATTTTACCTTTTTCAATTTTTGCTAAAGCCTCTTTTTGCTTTTTTGTTAATCTTGCCATTTTCTAATGTCTTTAATAGATTAAGAAGGAAATTTTCCTGTTACAGTTATTCCCATCGATCTTGCTGTACCAGCAACCATTTTCATAGCAGACTCTATAGTAAATGCATTTAAATCTACCATTTTGTCTTCTGCGATGGTTTTAACCTGATCCCAAGATACTTTAGCTACTTTTTTTCGGTTTGGCTCTCCAGATCCCTTCTTCACTTTTGCAGATTCCAATAATTGAACTGCTGCTGGTGGAGTTTTGATTACAAAGTCAAATGATTTGTCTTTGTAAACAGATATAACCACTGGTAATACTTTACCTGGTTTATCTTGGGTTCTGGCATTGAATTGCTTACAGAACTCCATGATGTTAACACCTGCAGCTCCTAAAGCGGGTCCAACCGGTGGCGATGGATTCGCAGCACCTCCCCGAACTTGTAACTTAACTACTTTACCTAATTCTTTTGCCATTTTTTAATAATTTAATTTTTTGATGTTATCTCTCATTTGGAAGCGAAAGACTCATCTATCTAATGTAACACTATTATACTTTTTCTACTTGCATATAACTTAATTCTAATGGTGTTTTTCTTCCGAAAATCTTAACCATTACTTCAAGTTTACGCTTCTCTTCATTAATTTTTTCAATCGTTCCATCAAATCCATTAAAAGGACCATCAATAACTTTAACTGTTTCACCTTTTGTAAAAGGAATGGCTACATTAGCACTTTCTTCTACAGATAATTCGTCAACCTTACCTAACATTCTGTTAACTTCAGACTGTCTTAACGGCACAGGATCACCACCTTTAGTTTCACCTAAAAATCCGATAACATTAGTAACCGATCTAATAATATGAGGAACCTCTCCAGTTAAATTGGCTTGCACCATTATATAGCCTGGAAAAAACACTTTTTCTTTATGTACCTTTTTCCCGTTACGGATTTGTATCACACGTTCTGTTGGCACTAATACTTGATCAACATAATCTTGTAAACCCAAACGTTCGATTTCTCTCTCAATATAGGCTTTGATTTTGTTTTCTTGACCACTTACAGCACGAACAACATACCATTTTTTTTCACTTACCTCAGACATAAAATTTCTTTTTAAACGTTAATCCATTGAAAGTAAGCTGCTATAACTTTACTGAATACTGTATCTACACCCCAAATAGCAAGTGAGAATATAATAGAGAATACAGCAACTAAAACTGTTAAACTCTGCGCCTCTGCCCAAGTAGGCCATGCAACGTTGTTTTTTAGTTCTCCGAATGATTCTTTTATATAATTTACAATTCCAGCCATGTTGTTATTTTCTTTAAAATCTAAATTGAAATACTACTCAATTTTGTATTGCACGGGCGGAGAGACTCGAACTCCCGACACCTGGTTTTGGAGACCAGTGCTCTACCAACTGAGCTACGCCCGTAAACATAAGTCAAGGTATTCCATAAAAAATGGAATACCTTAGCTTACTATTTTATTTAAACTGTATTAGTCTAATATCTCAGTTACCTGACCTGCACCAACTGTTCTACCACCTTCACGGATTGCAAAACGCAAACCTACATTCATTGCAATTGGTTGAATTAAATCAACAGTAATAGTTAAGTTATCTCCAGGCATAACCATTTCAACACCATCAGGAAGCACAATGTTTCCAGTTACATCAGTTGTACGAACGTAGAACTGTGGACGGTAGTTGTTATGGAACGGAGTATGACGTCCACCTTCTTCTTTTTTCAAGACATAAACCTCAGCTTTAAATTTAGCATGTGGTGTTACAGAACCTGGCTTACAGATTACCATACCTCTAGAGATTTGAGATTTCTCAATACCTCTTAATAAGATACCAGCATTATCTCCAGCTTCACCTCTATCTAATATTTGACGGAACATTTCGATACCTGTAATAGTAGATGTTAATTTCTCAGCACCCATACCAATAATTTCTACAGGATCTCCAGTGTTTGCAATACCAGTTTCAATACGACCAGTTGCAACAGTACCACGACCTGTAATAGAGAATACATCTTCGATAGGCATTAAGAAAGGCTTATCAACTTCTCTTAATGGCTCTTCAATCCATGCATCAACAGCTTCCATTAATTCTAAAACTGTATCTACCCATTTTTTCTCACCGTTAAGCGCACCTAAAGCAGAACCAGCAATTACAGGGCCATTATCTCCATCGTACTCATAGAAAGACAATAAGTCTCTTACTTCCATGTCTACCAATTCGATTAACTCTTCGTCATCAACCATATCCACTTTATTCATGAATACAACCATACGAGGAATTCCTACCTGACGCCCTAATAAGATATGCTCACGTGTTTGTGGCATTGGACCATCCGTAGCCGCAACTACTAAAATAGCACCATCCATTTGTGCAGCACCAGTTACCATGTTCTTTACGTAATCCGCGTGACCTGGACAGTCAACGTGAGCGTAATGACGATTAGCTGTTGCATACTCTACGTGAGATGTATTAATTGTTATACCTCTTTCTTTTTCTTCTGGTGCATTATCAATTTGATCAAATGATCTTGCTTCAGAATAACCTGCATCAGCTAATACTTTAGTAATAGCAGCAGTTAAAGTTGTTTTACCGTGATCTACGTGTCCAATTGTACCAATGTTTAAGTGTGGTTTTGAACGATCGAAAGTTGCCTTTGCCATGTTTTTAAAATAATTTTAATCTTAGTTATATAATAATATTAGTGTATTCTGTTTTTTATACTCTTAATATAGAGCCAATGACGAGATTTGAACTCGTGACCTCTTCCTTACCAAGGAAACGCTCTACCCCTGAGCTACACCGGCATTTCACTTACGATTGCCGATTTTTGAATTACGATTCGCAAACCGCACCATGTAACTCGTAAATTAATTGAGCGAGAGACCGGGTTCGAACCGGCGACATTCAGCTTGGAAGGCTGACGCTCTACCAACTGAGCTACTCTCGCAATTCTTCAAAAATTTCAAATTCAAAATCCCAAATCCCAAAGAGATAAACAATTAAAAAAAATCAAAACCTTCAAAAGGTATTTTCAATATTTTAAATAAAAATCAAAAAAAAATTGTGGGGAGAGCAGGATTCGAACCTGCGAAGACGTAGTCAGCAGATTTACAGTCTGCCCTCGTTGGCCGCTTGAGTATCTCCCCAATTAACTTATTTCAATTTTTTTAAAGAACTTGAGCCGATGGAGGGACTCGAACCCACGACCTGCTGATTACAAATCAGCTGCTCTAGCCAGCTGAGCTACATCGGCATTTTTCTATATTTTTACACATAAAAAAAGCCCGTTATTTCTAACGGACTGCAAATGTATAGATTTTTTACTTTATTCAAAACATTTTTTGAGAAATTTTATTATAAATGTGCTCTTAATTTTTCTTTTCTCTTTTTAAGTTGTCTTTCTAATGATGCAACTGCCATATCCGCGCCTTCTTCAAAACTTTTACATTGTTTTTTTACTATTAAACTATCTCCAGGAACACTCACTCTTGCTTCAAATATTTTATTTTCTTTGTTACTCGTGTTTTCAACTTTTAAAAAAACATCAGATTTTATAACTTTATCATAAAACATATCTAATTTATCCATTCGTTGTTGAACAAAATCTATCAACTTTTGATCTGCATTAAAATTAACTGATTGTGTGTTTACTTTCATACTTCTGTTTTTGGTTAGACAATAATTTATTTTACTTTTTACTTCTAGGATGCGCATTTACATGTACTTTTTTTAATTCTGCTATACTATTATGTGTATAAACTTGTGTAGCAGCTAAACTTGAATGTCCTAAAAGTTCTTTTACAGCATTTAAATCTGCACCTTGGTTTAACAAATGAGTTGCAAAAGAGTGCCTGAGTATATGTGGACTCTTCTTAACTTTTGAAGATGCCAAACTAAAATAATCATTAATTATTCTGTAAACAAGTGTTTCATATATTTTAACGCCTTTTTTCGTTAAAAATAGGTAATCGGCATCTAAAATACATTCTAACTCATTTCTTGTTTTGAAATACTTACGTACGGTTTGCAACACTGTTTCTAATAACGGAACAATACGCTCTTTATTTCTCTTCCCTAAAACTTTTAGCGTTTTATTATCTAAACTAATACTAGTTAGTTTGAGTTCAATTAGTTCTATTCTTCTTATACCTGTTGAATAGAATAACTCAATAATTAGTTTATTGCGAATACTTTCAAAATCATCACCAAAATTTAAATCGTCTAAAACGGTTTTTACTTCTGCTTCTGAAAATGGCACTTGTATTTTCTTACTCGTTTTTAAGGCTTTGTGCTTTAATAATGGATTGAGTTTAATATCACCAATTTTTAAAAGAAATTTATAATAGGTATTTAATGCTGATACTTTTCTATTAATACTTCGGTTTGATATGCCACTTTCCACCAAAACAACTATCCAACTCCTTATTTGCGTATAATCGACCTTGTTTATTGAGTTGGTTTCGTATTCGTTTTTAATGAATTCTGAAAAAACCGTTAAATCATTTTGATAAGCCTTTACTGTCAACTTCGAATAGTTTTTTTCGAGCAGTAGATAATCCGTAAATGGTTTCAAGGACATAATTAGATAAATAGATTTTTGGACAATTAAATTTTTAGATTCTATAAGTTAAATGTACGACCTTTTTATTTAATGTTTGAGCAAAAAAAAACCCGCATAAAGCGGGATTTTTAATATTTATTGCAGATTACTAAACCTCTTCTGCATCTCTTAGCCCTTGAATGTATTGGGCTTTTTGAATTTCCACTCTACGTACAACTGAAGGTTTGCTATATTGCTTACGCTCTTGCAACTGATTTTTAACAGTAGTCTTAACAAACTTGCGCTTGTAACGTTTTAATGCTCTATCTATATTTTCTCCTTCTTTAACTGGGATTCTTAACATCGTATCTTAACCTCCTCTCTTTTAGAATTTTCAGGGTGCAAATATATAATATATTCTAAATACTACATTCAAAATTATGTTTTTTTAAGTTGCTGGCTTGTATTCTTTTTTATCTATAATGATTTTTGCAAGGATTTCACGAAGAATTTCAGAGGTTCCTCCACCAATGGGCCCTAGCCTACTATCGCGCCATAATCTAGCCATTGGATAATTTTCCATATAACCGTAACCACCCAAAAATTGAAGACACTGGTAAATTACTTCATCTGCCATTTTAGTCGACTTTAGTTTTGACATGGTTGCTTCTTTAACGACATAATCTCCTTTGCTTAACCTATAAGTTACGGAATAATTAAACGCTTTACAGATTTCCATATCGGAATACAAATCGGCAATACTGTGTCTTAAAGCTTGAAACTCATTAATAGACTTCCCAAAAGCTTTACGCTCACTCATATATTGCAATGCGTACTCTAAAGCATATTCTGCACGTGCATGTGCGTTAACGCCCATAACTAATCGCTCAAGCGAAAAGTGCTGCATGATATACCCGAATCCTTGATTTTCTTCTCCTAAGATATTGGCAATAGGGATTTTAACATTATCGAAGGCAATTTCAGCAGTATCCGATGCTCTCCATCCTAACTTATCTAATTTTGTTGCTGTAATACCAGGAGTCTCTCGATCGACTACAAAAATACTCATCCCTTTATTACCCAATTCTGGATTTGTTTTTGCAGCTACTACCAAATAATCGCTATAAATCCCATTGGTAATAAATGTTTTTGATCCGTTGACCAAGTAATGGTCTCCATTTTTAACAGCTGTAGTAAGCATACTTGCAACATCACTACCTCCAGAAGGTTCTGTAATACATAAACATCCTATTTTATCGCCAGCAATACTTGGTACTAAATAATTTTGTTTTATTGTTTCGCTCCCTTCGGCATTAAGATGCGTCATTGCCAAATAAACATGCGCCCAAATGGCGGCTGCAAAACCACCTGAATTTATTTTTTGAAGCTCCTCTTGTAATATAATCGTGTAGAAAAGATCCAGATTCATCCCGCCATAAGCTTCTGGATAGTTAATCCCAAAAAAGCCCATATCTCCAAATTTTCTCCAAATAAACCTGTCGATACGACCTTGCTTTTCCCAATTTTCAATATGTGGGACAACTTCTTTTTGCAAAAAATCTTGAAGGCTTTTTCTAAAAAGATTATGCTCTTCGGTGAAGTACATGCTATTCATAAACGCAACGTTTTTCTTTTTTTTTGTTCCATTAATTGTCTTGACAATTTATTAAAATTCAAGAACAACTTAATCGAGCGACAAATATAATTCAATTATCTCGATTTTATTTACAGGGAAGTCTTTAACTTTTGTTAATTCGCCTAACGACTTAAAACCGGATCTTAGTTGACGTTGCTCAATAATATCATGTGCTAAATCGTAGTCGATATGCTGAATGGTAACCAGCTCATCTACTGTTGCTATATTTATATTGATTTTTTGGATAAACCTTGGCGTTTTTACTGTAAAATCGTTTGTTATTTTTTCAATCACTTCGGGCGTCAATCCATATACATCTTGAAGTTGAACATCGGCAATAAAGCCTCCTTTAAATTTATTTCTGAGTTTTATAATGCGTTCAGCATAATATTCGCCAATGCCATTTACTTTTTGAAGTTGCTGAGCCGTAGCTATATTTAAATCTTGTTTTTGGGCAAATGTTTTTGGTTTATTTGTATAGGAATAATTTGAATTGGTTTTAGTATTGGTATTAGTGACCCATTCTGGGAATTTAAAATATGGAGATATGGTATTTAAAAGTGAATCTGAAACTTTAGTGACTTCCTGAAATTGCTTGGTAGAATTAATCCATTTATTTTGTTTTCTAAAGGCTAATAATCTGTCAATTTCTTCATTAGTCATTCCTAATGTTGCTCCCTTATAATCTGTTATATAATTTGGATTGAAAGGGTATGTTTTTGGTTTTCTGGCTTCAAGCTCAACTAATTTAAGCGAATCAATTTCTTTAGTGAATTTTGCTAATTCTTCTTTATTAACTTGAATGTCTTCCGTAGAGATCCCCCTAGTTATCGGGACGATTAAAAAATAAACGCATTGACACACCACAATTAATATTAACAATAAAAAAATCCCATGGCGTTGCGCTTTAGAAAACACGACATGGGATTTAAAATTTCGCATTACTCTTATTCTTTAAGTTCTATCTTTAATAGCTTTCATATATTTATTAAGTTCATCTCTAACTTTTGGTGCTAGTATCACTAAACCTACCATATTTGGCACCATCATAGCAAAAACCATAGCATCAGAAAAACCTATTACAGACCCTAAGCTAGCAGCTGATCCGATAATAACAAACAAGCAGAATAATATTTTATATGAATACTCTGCTTTTTTCGTTCTACCGAATAGGTAAGACCAACCCTGAAATCCATAATACGACCAAGATATCATAGAACTGAATGCAAACAATACGACTGCAATAGTCAAAACATAAGGAAACCAAGAAATAGCAGATTCAAAAGCTCCAGATGTTAATAAAATAGCTTGAGCATCGTTTAGAGATGCATTTTCTGCAGCAACATTTCCTGTAATAATCAATACTAAAGCCGTCATAGTACACACTACAACCGTATCAATAAATGGTTCTAATAAAGCTACCATAC
This sequence comes from Algibacter agarivorans, assembly GCF_039543245.1. NCBI lineage: Bacteria > Pseudomonadati > Bacteroidota > Flavobacteriia > Flavobacteriales > Flavobacteriaceae > Algibacter > Algibacter agarivorans. The sequence goes on along the minus strand of NZ_BAABJJ010000028.1, from coordinate 14,008 downwards.
CTTCACTGGCTGCGTATTTTGTTTTTACTGCTGAATGCGCAATTGATGCCGAACCAATACCTGCTTCGTTCGAAAATGCTGCACGTCTAAACCCTTGAACCAATACACCTACAGCTCCACCTGCTATTCCTTCTGGGCTAAATGCACCGTTATATATTTGAGCAAAGGCATCACCAAGCATACTGAAATTAGCAAAAATCACAAATAGTGAAGCCGCGACATATATTGCTACCATAAAAGGTACAATTTTATCTGTTACTTTGGCTATTTTTTTAATACCTCCAATAATCACAATACCAACTAAAATGGCCATTACCACTCCAAAAGCCCATCCGTTTCCATGAAGAAATGAATTTTCGCCTCCTGTTATGTTTTCTACAAGCTGAAAAGCTTGATTAACCTGAAACATATTGCCGCCTCCAAAGGAACCGCCTATAACAAAAATGGCAAATAATACGGCTAAAACTTTACCTAAACCACCGAGCCCTTTAGACTTCAATCCTTTGGTTAAATAATACATGGGACCTCCATACACCGTTCCGTCATCTTCAATATCTCGATATTTTACACCAAGTGTACACTCTACAAATTTTGATGCCATCCCTAAAAACCCTGCAACGATCATCCAAAACGTGGCACCCGCACCGCCAATAGAAACTGCAATGGCAACACCAGCAATATTACCTAAACCAACAGTTGCCGATAAGGCCGCTGTTAACGCTTGGAAATGCGACACCTCCCCCTCATGTCCTTCAATTCTTATGGTGTCTGGATTATCATCTTCATCAGTAAATTTAGATTTTGAAATTTCAACTTTATGGTTAGCCCTATCTTCTAAATCATCATAATTACCTCTTACAATGTTTATAGATGTAAAAAAACCACTAAAATTTATAAATTTAAAATACACTGTAAAATATAAAGCACCCAATATTAATGGAAACAACACCCAATATATCTTAACATCCTCTGAAAAAGGAATTTGGTAAAAAACAGCGTTTACAAACCAACCTGTGGCGTTACCAAATTTCTCATCAATGATTTGATCTATACCTTTGTTGGCAGCTTCTTGAGCAAAAGTTAAAAATGGAGTTATTAAAGTGAAAATTGAAAGCAGGTACTTCTTCATAAAAAAGAATATTGGTTAGTGTTTTATTGAAATATTCGCGCTAAAAGCTAGCAAGATGCTAAAAAAAACTGATTATTTAAAACAATGGTAGTTAAAATAGCTATTTACTAATCGATGCCGTACTCGGTATTTAATGCCTCAATTTGTTCTGGTCTACCAAGAACAATAATTTTTGAATGCCTGGCAAGTTCCATGTCTGCTTCAGGATTTACCATATATTTGCCGTTTTCATCTTTATAACCAATAACCGAACATCCCGTTTTTCTGCGAAGATCTAAACCTTTTATAGTTCTAGGCTTATTGGCATCATAAAATTTTTCAACTGCAACTTCTTCAATATTGATATTAGACTTACCGACAATAGATAAATTATCAATAAATTCCATTAACCCAGGAACAACTACTAAAGAAGCCATATGATCACCTCCTATTTTATCAGGCAATATCACATTATTTGCACCAGCAAATTTTAATTTATCATAAGACGATTCATTTGATGCGCGACTAATTATATTTATTTTGCTATTTAGTTGTCTTGCAGAAAGTACCACAAACAAATTATCTGCATCGTTTGGCAATGCCGAAATAAAACAGGATGCTCTTTCCACACCTGCTGCTATTAGAGTTTCATCTTCATTTGCGTTTCCAATTACATACGGCACCTCATCCAGCTGCAAGCGCTCTTCCATTTCTTTATTCTTTTCAATAACTACAAACTGTTTCTTGTAAGCTTTCAACTTTATGGCTGCTTGCTTGCCGTTTCTTCCGTAGCCACATATTACAATGTGGTTCTTAAAACTTTCAATCATTTTTTGCATCTTTTTGTGTTTTAATTCTTCAACATTGTTTTTACTTAAAATGTATTCTGTAATTATAGATAAAGCATAACCCACAATAACAACACTCGCCAAAATTAAAAATATGGTAAAAATTTTAGACTGATCGTCAAGCGGAACGACTTCCCCAAAACCAACTGTGGTCATAGTGATAACCGTCATATAAAACGCATCGACCCATGAGTAGCCCGATATCATTTTATACCCAGTAACACCAATAAGCATAATGACAACCAATAGAAGAACAGCTGTATAAATTTTGGTCCTGAAAAATTTTATCAATGGATTCATAAATCGAAAACAGATGAGCGTTTTGTATAAACCAAATCTTTAATATGCATCCAAAAGGCCAAAAACAGATATAGCGCAAAACCAAAACCAACGGTTACAAAAGTGAGGTACATAAAAGAAGTCCGTACCACTTTTGCTCTAATACCAAATCGGTCTGCTATTCGTTGGCAAACATAATACCCATGTTTTTGGAAAAATAATAAAGGCTTGTAGATATTATTCATGCTGCAATTTAACACTTCCTTTTTTAGTTTAAAAGCATATAAGTCTATTTGTTAATAAGAGTATTACCAACCGCACATTGTAAACATTTATTTTTATTGCAGTATTCTGTTTTTAATTGAATGAATGCTTGCGAACTTAGTGCCGATTTAGATACTTTTTTCAAATTATTAAACGCATTGATAATGCTATTTTTTTCTGAATTAATAGCGTTGGCCAACTTAATTACCCCCCCATCAACCTCTTCGCCTCTTTGCTTGGCGTAACAAAACTTTAATGGAAGTATCGTATTGATTAGCAATAAATCTACAAATGATTTTGTAAGTGTTTTTGTTGATGATTTTGATTCTTTTTGAAACGTGTAATGCGTTTTCCAAAATGTAGAAGTCGATACTTTAAAAAGTTCATAAAAGCCATCTAACTGGTCTGTTTCTATAACTTTTGAAAATAAATTTTGATGTTCATGATACAAACTTGCTAATTGCGATAATCTGATAGTTGGAAAATTTGGTGGACGTAATCTAAAAAACTGAATGGGTAATACTTGATTGTTTTCTAGTTTAAATTTTTGCTTTAGAAATTGATACTCTTTTGCCAAACTTAAATAATAGGCGCCTTCAATATCTTGTTCTAAAAAACCTGCTTGCCCAAATAATAGTGCTTCTAGAGCCTGCTGATTGGATTGCGTCTTCCTTACTATCGAAAAATCGATAGACTGCGCTAAACTAAAAAACGATTCGCCATTTACCTTAAGTCCAAAGTTTTTAACTAGCATTTTAAACAAAACCGCTTCCCAATCGTTTTCTGATTCTTGCAAAAGCGTTTCAATGGTTTTTGATTTTCGTTCTAAACGCTCAAAATACAAACGTTCTAACCAATTATCTAAAACAAAATCGTCTATTGACCCAAAATCATTTTCACAATTAATCCATTTGTTTTGTTTAGAAAATAGCTTTTCGTAATTATTTAAAAGTCCTGCATCTGTAAAATCCTTAAGCTGTAATGTTGGAATTGTTGTATTATCTTTTCTAAAAACTTCAATATCATGTTCCCATACCACATGCAGAATGACATTATCATAAGCTTTATCTTGTTCGTGGTTATGCAAAAACCAATCGGATGATTTGATGTGGATTTCTACATTTCCAGCCCAAAGCTGCTCGCCTATTTTAAGTTTTGCATTAAAAAAATCTGGTCCCGAATTAAAATTATGCTGCCCTACTTGACTAACTAAAATAGATTCATCTGCTGTTGTTTTCAATTTACTAATCTCAATTTTTTTATGTTTCCAGATGTAATGTAGAAAGTCTTCTTGCATGCAACTAAAATATAAAAATATTAGTCTTATTCCTTTAAAGTTGTATAAATTTGGGGAAACTTTTCGATGGAAGAATTAACACTTACAACACCGGCCCTTTTATTTTCAGCAATATCATTAATTATGCTAGCCTATACCAATAGGTTTATAGCCTACACTGCTGCAATTAGGGATTTATATGATAAGTATCAAAAAAATCATGATGAGCGTTTTTTTAAACAAATTAAAAACATAAAGCATCGTTTATACCTTACCAGATACATGCAAATATTGGGCATTACCAGCTTATTGTTTTGTGTACTGACTATGTTTTTAATTTACATACAGCAAAATACCATTGCAGTTTGGGTTTTTGGTTTAGCGCTAATTTTATTAATTGCTTCGCTATCGCTTTTAATTGTTGAAATTCAAATTTCTGCTAAAGCTTGGGAGCATCATATTAAAGATATTGATAATAGGTGATATTTGAAATATAGAGCACTTAACTTTGCAAAAAAAACTCCAACTATCTTAGTTTAACAACCGATAAAGTTTACTTGTGCCGTCCCAATAGTTACAGGGACAGCGCAGGAAAACTATCAAAAAAAAAGGATATAAGTACACTGAAAAACAACACTGAAAATGAGATAAGTCAATATTCAAAAAAGAGATAAAATAAAATATATTTTTTACCAATTTTAAGTAATTTAATTTTTCACATATTAGTAGTAACAGATCAGTGTAAAATTATCATATCAGGTCTAAAAATGCATCATAGACATCCTTTATAACAATATATTAAAATATTACAAATCAGATTATAAAGCTGATTTTTACATAAATTTTCAACTAACCTTATAAAAAATCACAAAAATAAAATGAATTTCAACACCATTATCATTTCGTTTTATTTTAATTTCCAAATATTATTTCCACATTACTGTAACGTTTTAAAACATTAGGCTACTTACATTATAACTAAACCATCAGATTGAATAAAGAACTAAAACATAGTTTTGTTGAATTGCTAGAAAAGCATCAAAATATTGTACACAAAGTTTGCCGTTTGTATACTAATAATTACGATGCTCATAACGATTTATTTCAAGAAATAACCATTCAACTTTGGCGCGCCTATCCTAAATTTAGAGGCGATGCTAAGTTCAGTACATGGATGTATCGTGTAGGTTTAAATACCGCAATTACCTTATACAGAAAATCTAAACGAACTATTAAAACTCAAGATTTTGAAGGTGTTTCTTTTAAAATAAAAGCGGAAAATTATGATGATACAGAAGAACAACAATTAAAAGTACTATACAAGGCTGTACATCAATTAAACGATATTGAAAAAGCACTTGTCTTTTTATATTTAGAAGACAAGGACTACAGAGAAATTAGCGAAACCATGGGAATTAGCGAAGTGAATGCGCGCGTGAAAATGAGCAGGATCAAAACCAAACTTAGAACCATACTAAATCCGTAAAATTATGGATGAATTAGATTTATTGAAAAAAGACTGGAATAAGCAACCAGAAAACAAAAAGCTATCGGTAAAGGAGATTTACCCGATGCTCCATAAAAAGTCGTCTTCTATTGCAAAAACACTGTTTTATATAAGTGTAGCAGAGCTTGTCTTTTGGATTTTAATAAACACCATTCCTTATTTTTCCTCTACGAACTATAGGGAACGCTTAAATTCCGTTTTCAATGAAGACGCACTAACTGGCTTAACCATTTTTAGTTACGCCGTTATTTTGCTTTTTATCTACTTGCTTTTTAAATCTTACAAAGCCGTTTCCGTTACCGACAATGCTAAAAAATTAATGAAAAGCATTATCTATACACGAAAAATCATCAGGTATTATGTTATCTACAACCTCGTTATGGTATTCATATCCTCAGCAATAGCCATAGTTTACGCCATCAACCACGACCCAAAACTTGCTAATATCCATGATTTTAGCGACAAACAATTAGCCATTTTTACGGTAATATCAATTGTAATTGTTGGCGTGTTCATGATTATCATCTGGTTGTTCTATAAACTAATTTACGGATTGCTTTTAAGACGCCTAAACCGTAATTACAAAGAACTTGAAAAATTGGAAGTGTAGATTATTTGGGCGTTACCACAAGGGTCGGGCTTTTCGCTATATCTTTTTAAAGCGTCATAGCGAGGCGTGTGCGCCGTGGCTATCTGTTAATTTTTAGTAAGCCTCTAAAACAGTTTTCTTAAGTTTAAAAAGGATGCCACTTCAATCCCTAACGCAAAAATCTTGAACCTCAACAACATCGCCAGTTTTCATGTTACCAGTTACAGTCTTACCTACCCTAACCCGAACCAAACGCAAGGTTGGAAACCCAACTGCTGAAGTCATTTTCCGAACTTGCCGAAACTTCCCTTCGTTTAAAGTAACCGAAACCCAAGATGTAGGGCCATGTCTGTCATCTCTTATTTTTTGCTTTCGTAAGGGCAAATCTGGAATAACTTCTAACTTAAAAGCCTTACAAGGTTTGGTTTTGTACTTTCTGCCTTCAAAACCTATTTCCACACCTGTTTTTAACTGCTTTATAGCGTCTTCAGAAATAGCACCATCCACTTGCGCATAATACTCTTTTTCAACTTTTTGACTGTTTACAAAATCGCTCATTTTCCCATCGGTTGTGAGCAATAATAAACCTTCAGATTTTTCATCTAAGCGACCAATAGCCATAATACCCTCTGGAAAATCATGAAGTTCTCCTAAAAAATTTTTAGATTTTTGCTGTTTGGAATTACTATAAAACTGACTTAAATACCCGTAGGGTTTGTAGATTATAAAATGTCTATGATTTGTTTTAAACGTCTCCATTCAAAATACTATAAACCAATGCCTTGGTTGGTTTTTGCCCACTCATTTTAACCCTAACAGTTTCAAAAGTCATTTTAAAATCGCATCCCGATTTGTACGCACTGCAACCATAAGCCCTTTTTCCTTTTATAACCGTTCCCTTTTTGCATTTTGGACAAGCCAATGCATCTGTCTTCGCCTTGCCATTTGCAGACGCAGCAGCCTTTTTATGCTCTAATTTCAATTTGAAATTATCATCAAAACGTAGCAAGCCTTCAACAGTCCCTAAATCCGTTTTAAAGCCTTTTAAATTTACTGTAGATCCTTTTTGAAGCAATCTAACAAACTGTTTTTCTGATATTTTTTTTCCACCAAAACTAAACGGCATTACAAAATCACAGCCCGATTTATAAGCGCTACAGCCATAAGCCGTTTTACCCTTTAAAAGCTGTCCCTTTTTACATTTTGGACAAACCTCAGCCAAAACACCTGCTTGTTTTTTTACTGTTGCTTTAGCGGCTCTATTTTTAATGACTGTAGCTTGCGATATATTGGCACGTTTGGTTTCACTTCTAACTTCATAAACCAAAGCATCTACCATACGTTTCATGTTCTTAATGAATGCGCCTGCTGTAAATTCGCCTTTTTCAATATCTTTTAACTGTTTTTCCCAAGAGCCAGTAAGTTCAGCAGATTTTAATAAATCGTTCTGAATCGTATCTATCAACTGAACACCTGTTACCGTTGGCAATACCTGCTTTTTATTTCGTTTTATATACTTCCTCCTAAAAAGCGTTTCAATAATATTGGCACGTGTGGATGGTCGTCCAATACCGTTTTCCTTCATTAAATCGCGTAATTCTTCATCATCAACCTGTTTACCTGCGGTTTCCATAGCACGCAATAATGTTGCCTCAGTAAACTGATTTGGCGGTTTAGTTTCTTTTTCTAAAAAAGAAGGTTCGTGCGGGCCTTTTTCACCTTTTACAAAAGTTGGCAACATACCCGATTCCTTTTCTTTAGCATTAGGGTTTTCGAAAACTACTCGCCAGCCTTTTTCTAAAATTTCTTTGCCTGTGGTTTTAAAAACCACTTTAGCAGCACTTCCCAAAACTGTAGTGTTTGACACTGTACAGTCATCATAAAACACTCCAATAAAACGCTTTACAATAATGTCGTAAACCTGCTGCTGATTGTACTGCAAATTAATTTGAATACCCGTTGGAATTATAGCGTGGTGATCGGTTACTTTTTTATCGTTAAAAACTTTAGAAGATTTTTTTATTTTCTTTCCTAAAAGCAGCTGCGTTAAGCTTGAATAATTCGTTAATTTTTGAAGAATCCCATGCACTTTTGGGTACACATCATTTGGTAAAAACGTAGTATCAACTCTCGGGTAGGTTACTACTTTTTGTTCATATAGTTTCTGAACAATCTTCAAGGTTTCATCTGCCGAAAATCCAAACTTCGTATTACAATACACCTGTAAACCCGTTAAATCAAAAAGTTTTGGCGCATATTCCTTTCCTTTCTTCTTAGTAATCGCTTGAATTTCAAAATCACTTTCCTTTACTTTATTGGCTAAAACCTCTCCGTCTTCTTTTTTAAGAAAACGACCTTCTTCATAGCTAAAAAGCGTATCTCGGTATAGGGTTTGTAATTCCCAATACGGTTGTGGTTTAAAGTTTTCTATGTCTTTAAATCGATTTACCACCATAGCCAACGTTGGTGTTTGCACGCGACCAACAGACAGTACTTGTTTGTAACCACCATGCTTTACAGTGTATAATCTCGTGGCATTCATACCTAATAGCCAATCGCCAATGGCTCTAGAAAATCCAGCGTAGTATAAATTATCGTAATCTTTTGATGGCTTTAAATTTTGAAAGCCTTCTTTTATAGCTTCGGTAGTTAATGATGAAATCCATAAACGTTGAACTTCCCCCTTGTAATTGGCTTCATTCATCACCCAGCGCTGAATGAGCTCTCCTTCTTGCCCGGCATCACCACAGTTTATAACTACTTTGGCTTTATCAAATAAACTTTTTACAATGTTGAATTGTTTTTGAATGCCTGAATTTGAAACCACTTTGGTTTCAAATTTTTCTGGAAGCATGGGTAGGTTATTTAAATCCCAACTTTTCCAATAAGGTTTATAATCATTGGGTTCTTTTAGGGTGCATAAATGTCCAAAGGTATATGTTACCGCGTAACCGTTACCTTCATAATAGCCATCACGTTTTGTGTTTGCTCCTAAAACAGTAGCAATTTCGCGGGCAACACTTGGTTTTTCAGCTATACAGACTTTCACTTTTATAAATTGGATTTATTCATTATTGAATCTGCAAAATAGAAATTTTGAATAGCATTTTGAAGTCGAGTTGTTAGGAGTTATTAACGAATTTTGAAAAGTGCATAAATACTTTTTTTAGGTTCATTTAACTTTTTTAGATATACGAGGTTAATCAGCTTAAGTTTACTTATTTTAAGTTCATAGCGTTGATTTCTAGGGCAAACCCATACTTTATAAAAAATGCCACATCCCAATAGCTATCGGGAACACTTGTTTTTCTCTAGCATGGATTGACACAAAAAATATGAATCCCAATTTTTAAAAAATCTATAGATTGTTTATTCGTGATAATTATATTTTCACCTATCCTTAATTTTATTCATGGATTAGTGGCAAAAACAACTCTAAAATAAAAGCGTAATTTTGTCCTGAATTAGTCTTTTTCAATAACGCTTAATGCCAAACGGATTTTAAAATAATCGACAGTTTCATTAAAATATTCAAAATATGGTCTTAATGCTTTTGGAGAATCCAGAGCTTTTTTTGCCTTTTGCACGGCTTCCACATCACTCTTAGTAACAAAATCGTATATGTTTATCTTTTTTCCTGTACTATACAACTTCGCTATATGGGAATAAATTGTTGTTACATTTAATTTTCTTTGCACCGCAATTTCCTCAATAGATAATCCCGTTTTATAGAGCTCGTAAGTTACCGTATAGGTATCTCCCTTTTTTTGTTTTTTAACTTTAGAACCCATAAAATTCATGATTTCGGCCATAAATTCATCCCCATAAACTTCTAACTTGCGCTGCCCAACACCACTAATACTTAAAAACTCGCTTTCACTTAATGGGCGTTCGCGCTCAATTTCTTTTAAAGTGGCATCGCTAAAAACTAAATATGCCGGAATACCTTCTTCTGAAGCAATTTTATAGCGTAACTGTCGGAGTCGTTCAAATAAATTACTGGTAGCTGATTTTGCTTTAGATGTTGTTTTCGTTCTTTTTAATCGTGACCTTTTCTCTTTAACAACAGGTTTAATTTCAGTAACAACTATAGGTTTAGTTAATGCCACTTTCGCTTCTTTAAACAACACTTGGTTAGAAAACTCTGTAAGTTGTAATGCATTATTTTTATGAAATGCTATTTCGCAAAACCCTTGATTTATTAGCTGAATAACAAAATGCTGCCAATGTTTCCAAGATATATCCTTACCAATTCCAAACGTAGAGACCTCTTGATAGCCTTTTGATAAAATTGCTGCATTTTGCGCCCCACGAAGCACATCAATAATAATACCCATGGCCTCCTTCTGTTTTAAACGATATATTGCCGATAGAATTTTTTGAGCAATAATAGTCCCATCAAAAAACTGAGGCGGATTTTTACAAACATCGCAATTACCACAGTTACCGCCTAGTAGCTCGCCAAAATAACCCAACAAAATTTTTCGGCGGCAAGTTGTGGCTTCCGAAAATTGTTTCATTCTATCTAATTTCGCGATTTGCACCGCTTCATTAGATGTTCCGCTTGCAAAATTTTGCAACTGAATAACATCGGCATAACTATGAAATAGTAAAGCATGCGATTTTAATCCATCTCGACCTGCACGTCCAATTTCTTGATAATAACCTTCAATGTTTTTAGGCATATTATAATGCACTACCCATCGCACATTCGATTTATCTATGCCCATACCAAAAGCAACAGTTGCGCAAACAATTTGGGTTTTATCATGTATAAAAGATTCTTGCACTTTGGAGCGTTTATCAAAATTTAAACCCGCATGATAGGATTCGGCAGGAATACTGTTGGCCTTTAATTTTTTAGCCAATTGCTCCGTGGTTTTTCGGCTTAAGCAATAAATAATACCCGATTGATTTGGCCTCGTTTTTATAAACTTAATAATTTGAGAAATCCTGTTATTAGCCGGACGCACTTCTAACCCAATATTTTCTCTGTCGAAGGATGACATAAACCTTTGCGCATCTTCTATGCGCAGTTGTTTAACAATATCTTCGCGCGTGGCTTTATCGGCAGTTGCCGTTAATGCAATAAATGGGATGTTTGGAAGGGTGGTTTTTAAAAAGCCTAGTTGCTGATATGATGGTCTAAAATCGTGACCCCAAGATGAAATGCAATGTGCTTCATCTATCGCCACGCAGCTGATATACTTTTCAGTTAAAATGTTTTGTAATGCTGCCAAGCTTTCTGGGGCAACATAAAGCAATTTTATTTCTGCTCGAATAACATGTTCTATAATAGCAAATTGTTCTTCGCTACTTTGACTGCTGTTAAAAAAAGATGCTGGAATTCCATTGGCATTCAAACCATCAACCTGATCCTTCATTAAGGCAATTAAAGGCGATATTACAATGGTTACCCCTTTAAAAGATAAGGCAGGAAGTTGGAAGCAAATAGATTTACCGCCACCTGTTGGCATAATAACCAAGCAGTCTTTTTTATTCAGTACAGCCTCAACAATATCTTGCTGATTCGCTCTAAAACTATCATAACCAAAATAGTTTTTTAAATTTAAAAATACTTGGTTTTTAGTAGCTTCTACTGGCATTAATTTAAGTCTAAATAGTAAACATTAAAAGCATTATGTTTACCATTTACGCTTTTTATTCAACTCTTCAAGTGCAGCAAGTTCCTTTTGCGGAATTACTTTTAAGAAAGACGGATGTTGCTCGATAGCGTATTCTATTCTTTTAACAATGTCGTCCGTACTTTCATTTTCGTAATCAATATCTAAAGGTGCTTTAATTTCAAAGGATTGAAGAATGTTTTTCTTTTTAATACGCAGTCCTTTTTTATCGAACGACCTACGAAAACCATCAATAACAATAGGCACTACAATGGGTTTATAACGTTTAATTATATGCGCAGTTCCTTTTCTAATAGGCTTAAACGGTGTGGTTGTTCCCTGTGGAAAGGTAATTACCCAACCATCTTCAAGTGCTTTTCCTATGCTAGAAATATCACTCATTTTCACTTGCCTATTCACATTCTGCCCTTCGGACCTCCAAGTACGTTCTATACTAATAGAGCCCATATACGCCAGAATTTTTGGCAATAAACCCGCTTTCATCGTTTCTTTAGCTGCAACGTAATAAATATTTAACTTAGGGTTCCATAAGTAGCCTATATTTTTAATAGAATCTGTACGACCACTTAAACTAGCATTAAACACATGAAACATAGAAACCACATCGGCAAAATACGTTTGATGGTTTGATATAAAAAGCACATTGGTATCTGGTAAATCTTTAATAATTTCAGAACCTTCTATCTGCAATTCATTAAAACCCCTAAAACGCCTGTGTGTAAGCGCACCAAAGATTCTAATAAGCCATTTTTTTAAAAATAATATGTGTCCGAATGGATTTCTTTTGAACAATCCCATAAATCACGCGTCAAATTGGTTAGTTATAATACTCAATGTAAACAAATTTCTCATAATGAGTATGCAAATGTAACAAATCTACAAATTACATAAGTTGTTTTAGCATGTCTTTAATTTCACTTAGCATCATAGCCGTTGCACCCCAAACTACATAATCGTTTAATTTAAAAGCAGGAACCTCAACATCAACACTGTATGATGTCGCTACTTTTCTCACAACAAGAGATTCGTCGTCTAAAAAATGACGCAAGCTTACTTCTATAATATCTTCAACTTCTTGGTCTTGTTTTATGAACTGTGGTGTGCTTTTGGAGATTCCAACAAACGGTTGCACATAAAAATTGCTCGGCGGTATATACACTTGAGATATTTTCCGAATCACTTCAATAGTGCTTTTAGGCACACCAATCTCTTCAAAAGTTTCTCTTAATGCCGCCTCTTGCAATGAGACATCATGAGCTTCTAATTTACCTCCAGGAAATGCCACTTGTGCAGAATGAACACCTCTATAAGTATTTCTAAGAATTAAAACAAGCTTAGTTTGCTGGTCGATATCTGGGTAAAATAAAGCCAAAACACCAGCGTGCTTGGCTTTATTTATGGCTTCTTTTTGCTGTGTCAAGAGTTCTCTACGAAACGGCGGCACCATTTTAAAGTGAGATGCTTCGGCTGGGAGCGGTATATTTTTTATTTTTGATAACGATTTTAAAAATTCATCAAAATTCATTGATATGCGTATTGTATTGCTTTTATGTTTCTTTTTTTTATTTCTGAATTGTGAAGATAAACAATCTAAGAAGAAAACCATATCCGATTCTGAAGTACAAAAATCGACTAAAAAAGAAACTATTACATATTCTAATGAAGAACCTGAGCGCGAATTCCCTAAGCTAAATTCTAAAAGCGCTATGGATTTTTTTCTGGAATACGACAAACACCACAAAGAGAACAAAGTGCGTATGACTACAGATTTTGGAACCATTGATATTTTATTGTATAATGAAACAAAATTCCATCGTTCTAATTTTATCTTTTTAACTAAACAGAAGTATTTTAACGACACGCAATTTTACCGAGTAATTGATAATTTTATAGTACAAGCCGGTAATAGCGATGATAAAAAAACGGCTAGAAAACGTGCCCATATAGGGAAATATTTATTACCCGCAGATACGAAACGAGGTTTTAAGCATGATAGAGGTGTGATTTCCATGCCCAGTAGCGACATTGATAACCCACACAAATTAGCATCGCCATTTGAATTTTTTATTGTCTGCCAAAAAGGTGGTGCACATTTTTTAGATGGTGATTATACTATTTTTGGTCGCGTAATTCGAGGTATGGATGTCGTTGATAAAATTGCTGCTGTAGAAACCGAGGAAGGTGATTGGCCTTTAGTAAATATTTTTATTCGGAATGTGGAGATTATTGAATAGTTCTATTTAAGCTATCTATTTTTTTTATAGTTTAGCATTCAAGTAAAAAACCACCGTTAAAAACGGTGGCTTTGGTTTTCAGATTAGACCCAAAGGGTCATAACACTCATTTTGAATCATGATGCTCCTGATATTTTACATATCGTCTTATCATAGCTTCATCTAAGCCTACTGTGCTTACAAAACAACCTCTTGACCAAAAATGATTGCCCCAGTAAGGTTTCTGCTTTAAATTTGGATAGGTTTTAAAAAGTTTGA